>CADCPK010000509.1 GCA_902803215.1 uncultured Lachnospiraceae bacterium | reverse complement strand
TTGCGGAGACGATTGCCTACTTTGGTAATTCTGCCATCGCCACCAACTGTTACTGCTGATCCAATCTTGTCAGCATTGTCCACCATCGTCCGAAACTTGTGGATCCGGAATCGTTTGCCGTAAGTTGTTACCCTCTCTTGTCGGTAAAACACCGGTCCGGGTGAATCCAGCTTGATCATGACAGCAATAATTAGCATAGGAATGGCTAAGATAATCAGCATGATCACAGCAACGACAACATCAAAACTCCTCTTCAGTCCAAGAGCACCTTTTTTCTTTGCAAGGATATCATAGTATTCTCTGACTTCTTCGCACTGCATGAATGCAGGTAAGTCTTCCCATTTCCGAAGTCTCATTCTTACGGCATCCTTCCTTAGATATATTTGCTAACCACTTCTTTGAAGTTATTGATCACATAATCCACATCTTCATCCGTCAGTTTTGTATGGAGCGGCAGCGTGATCAGGTTCGCATAGTAGTCATAGGCATTCTGGAAGTCCTTAATATCCCATCCCAACTCTTTATACGCGCTCATCATTGGAAGCGGCTTATAATGAACATTGGTATTCACTCCAAGCTCTGCCAACTTGATGATGATTTCTCTCCGGATTTCATCAGTAGCTCCCGGTATTCTTGTCAGGTACAAATGTCCAGATGAGATACTGTTTTCTGTATAATGCACCAAATGCTTTACACCAAGTTCATCACACATAGCATCGTACTTTCTGATGATTTCTTTTCTTCTATTAAGAAGCCCCGGATAGCGATCCAGCTGACGCAGACCAATGGCAGCCATGATATCCGTCATATTACACTTGTACCACGGTCCTACTATGTCATACTCCCACGCACCAAGTTGGTTCTTCGCAAGAGCGTCTTTGCTCTGCCCATGCAGACTATAGAGCTGATACTGATGATAAATTTCCTCATTATCAATTCCAGGAAGCTTTTTCCATGTAGAAGCACCACCTTCAGCGGTAGTAAAATTCTTGACAGCATGAAAACTAAAACTGGTAAAATCAGCTATTGCTCCACAGTATTTCTTTTCACCATTAACAAATCTGCTTGCGCCTAAACTATGAGCACAGTCAGCCACAACAGCAACTCGACCAATAGCTGCTTGTATGCGTGAAGCCAAATCACTCGCCGCATCTTCATGTCTGTCCATAGCCTTGAAGAGACCACGTTTGCGCTCTACTATTTGAAATACTTTCTCGTAGTCACAAACAATACCACCAAGATCAACAGTGATTATCGCTTTTGTTTTTTCTGTGATCGCCTCCTCCAACTTTTCATAATCCATTTCCGGCATATGAGAAGTTGAATCTCCGTCTCTTTGGATATCTACGAATACTACTTTTGCGCCACAATGAATTGCCGCAGATGCTGAAGCAGTGTATGTGTATGATGGCACTATAACTTCATCCCCATCGGCAACTCCAAGAAGACGAAGGTTTAATTCTTCAGCAGCAGTAGCTGAGTTCAAGCAGACGACCCTGTTGCTATACCTGTTGACCATGTCTTCTTTATCGCAGTCGATATCAACTCTGCCGGTATCTATAAAGGCAGCAATCCTTCTTTCCAACAGCTTTGTCCGAGGGCCGGTGGTTATCCAACCGGATTCAAGTGCCTTTGCCACTTCTTCAATTTCTGCTTTACTAATGTCAGGCGGACTGAACGATATCACTCTCTTTTTAATTTCAGTCAGTTTTCCAGTCTCAACCATTTTTCTCCTCTTTTCTGTACCATATGATGGTAATTTTTTTTTTCTAAATTTGGGGTATGAATGAGTAAGCTTCACTGCCAAATTCAAATTATCCACACTTCAGAAAAAACTGACTGATGATTTCCCATCAGTCAGTCTCAACTTGCCTTAATTTCTTCTATAAAACCTTCCAAGCAGTTAATAGACTTTTGATTCTTCTCATCTCATATTCACTGTCAGAAGCATCCGATCAGTTCCAGTTTTTCGATTCTGTCCTGTGAAAGCTTTCCGGCCCGTTTGCGGTTGCGCTGCGTACGGATCCAGGTGAGCAGTTAGAAGTCATCGTAGGTAAAACTGACCGAGCCGGTATTAATGTCTCCATGTTCCTGAATGTAGCGCCTGCAGTACTCGTAACCCTGCCCCCATTTACTTGCGCCGCATCGGTGGAATTCGTCTATGACGATGTAACCCGGATCGATTGCAGTGAGTTCTTCCTCCGACAGGTTCATGAGTCTTGCGTAGGTACAGAACCATATGTTCTGCGGCCGGTACCCGTCTGCAGCAGAGGCCAGGTTGTCCAGCTGCGTTTCAAAGATATATCTGGACGGAGAAAGCCAGAAGATGGTCTTGTCCGGATTCTTTCTTATATCTACAATCTATAATATTTTATCACAAATTTCACTTCTCGTATATATAAATTCTGTTCTTTATTTCTCCTTTAATTAGTAAAATTCACGGTGGGAATTTTATCCGACAGAGTATACTTCTTTGGATTCTTTCATTTTACAGTATTGTTTTTGTGGATTTGTGTTTTTTGTGAGATGTGTTTTTGATTCTCTTGTTTGTCGGATTTTAAGAGTTTTGTTGCTATTCGAGTTTTGTTGCTATTCGAGTCTTTTTGTGTAATCAAAGAATGTTGATTTTTGCATGTTACAGCGTGCTGCAGCTTGGGCGACCATAAGTTCTTTTTGTTTCCATTAGTCTACCACTTTCTGAAAGTATTCAGGGGTTTCCTTGAGCGGTACGCCGAACCGTACACCTCTGGCCTTGGCCGCGGCGATTACTTCGGCCTGCCGTTGTCGTATGCTGGCACGTTCGTTTTCAGTTTTTTCATTAATTTCCGGTACATCGGACGTCCAAAATCTTTTCCTGACCGCATGTCTATGTAAATCTGGTTTGTCGGAATGTTCATCTCCTGAAGGACGATGATCTGTCGTTCGGTGTTCTGATCTTTGCTGCTTACGCGAGCATATCCATACATTGCCATTGTTATCCTCAGAAAGAAAAGAGGATAGAACTGCCGCCTAGACATGGTATTGTACCAATTTGTTAATTCAAGCCTCTTTCGATACATTATGATACTTCCTTGTTTCCTTATTCTTTCCTGGTACGGGATATCATTATTATATTATCGAAGAAGAACATTTGCCCAGTATGTTTTTCCCTTTTTTCCTTCTTTTGGTTGAAATTATCTATATATTCAATTTTTCTTCTTTTTTCAAAAATGCAGCAGGCCGTCTGGGACGACGGCCTGCTGCAAGGTATTACAATATTAGCGGGGTCAGCCCCCATTACAGAATTGTTAACTATTCTTTGCCGGATGATACGTGGTAACTACTTCCGCCACAAGTTCTCTGATATTATCCTGATTCTGGTAGGCAGCATCCATAAGGGACTTGATCTTGCCGAGGAATTCATTGCGGTCAAAGGGGATCGGCTTGCCAATAAAAATAAGCTCATTAGCCGTCTTTTTGAGGCCTTCCTCAGACATCAGCTTCTCTTCGTACAGCTTTTCGCCGGGGCGCAGGCCGGTATATTCGATCTTGATGTCCACGTCCGGTTTGAAGCCGGAAAGACGAATCATGTTACGGGCAAGAGTATCAATTTTGACAGGGCTGCCCATATCAAGTACGAAGATCTCACCACCGGATGCATAGGTACCAGCAGTAAGAACAAGGCTGACGGCTTCCGGGATCGTCATGAAATAACGGATGATATCTGGATGCGTAACCGTAACGGGGCCTCCCTTTTCGATCTGGTGCCGGAAGATGGGGATGACCGAACCGTTGCTGCCAAGGACGTTTCCAAAACGGACCGCCACAAACTCGGTGCGGATGTTTTTAAACACGCTGCCGGTGCCGTCTTTGTCGGCGTTCTCATAGCCCATATGGGTAAACAGCTGAGGGATCTCGTTGGCTTTTCCGTCCTTGATCTTGGCGTCGAAACTCTGGATGACCATCTCACACAGACGCTTGGAGGCACCCATGATGTTGGTGGGGTTGACCGCCTTGTCGGTAGAGATGAGTACAAATCTTTCACAGCCGTGTACCATGGCCGCATAAGCGGTCTTGTAGGTTCCGACCACGTTGTTCTTGATAGCCTCGCAGGGGCTGTCCTCCATAAGGGGCACATGCTTATGGGCCGCTGCATGATAGACGATCTGCGGGCGGTAACGTTTGAACACCTGATACATCTTGCGGCTGTCGCGCACAGAACCGATGAGGGTCACCAGATCCAAATGCGGATATTTGTCGCGCAGCTCCAGCTGAATGTTGTAGGCGTTGTTTTCGTATACATCGAAGATAATCAGCTGTTTCGGGTCATGGGCCGCAATCTGTCGGCAGAGCTCACTTCCTATAGAGCCGCCTCCGCCGGTCACCAGGACCACCTTTCCCTGCAGCATGCTGAATACTTCGGTCATGTTGGGCTGAATGGGATCACGTCCCAGAAGGTCTTCAAGCGAAACCTTTTTCATTGCGCTGACAGTCACGTCACCGCGCACCAGCTGGTACATGCCGGGCATGTTACGAAGTTCGCAGCCCGTCTCCTTGCAGATGTTCAGGATATCCCGGCGTTCCTGCGCTGATGCGCTGGGAATGGTAAGGAAAATGACATCCACATTATATTTTTTGACGGCCTCCATGATGGAGTCCCGTCCGCCTTCCACCGGAACGCCTTCGATAAAGCGTCCCCACTTATTGGAAAGGTCGTCGATGAAGCAGACGACTTTATAGTCCACTTCGCGTGCTTTTTTGATATCTTTGAGGATCATCTGCCCGGCCGAACCGGCACCGATCAGCATAACACGTTTGGCCGTGCTGCCGTCTCCGTTTCCATGTCCCCTGTTATCCCGGAACATCAGGAAGATGCGGTAAGACATACGAATGCCCAGTACCATGACAAGCTGTACCAGACCACCGAAAATATAGTAGGAAAGCGGCATCCGCCCAAACATCAGGGTAATGGCCACAGCATGCACTGTTGATGCAATAACGGATGTACCCGCGATCCGGAAGATTTCGGGATAGCCCACAAACCGCCAGACCATCCTGTACAGGCGCATTACGCTGAAGAACACAATACAAAAAACCGTATAGATCAGCGTAAAATTCATCCAGTTAGACTTGTAGTTTTCCGGAATATGCGTGTACTGTGCATCAAAGCGGATCCACAAAGTAAAGATATAGGACAGGTTTACGACCACAATGTCGTAACATGTCAGAAACAGTGAAATCCATCTCCAGTGCTCTACTTTTCGAAAGAATGATTTTATTCCACGGCCCGTGTTGCCGGGCTGGTTCTTCGTGCTGTTCATTTTCTTTCCTTTTCCTCAATTGGTTACCTGGCGGCCTGTATCACTCCACCGTTACACTTTTTGCAAGGTTTCTCGGCTTGTCTACGTCTACGCCCTTTGCCACGGACGGGTAGTAGGCCAGCAGCTGCAGGGGAATGACCGCAAGGCTGGCGGTAAAGCAGTGGCTTGTCTTGGGTGTATAAACCGTAAAGTCCGCCGTATCTTCAATGTTGTAGTTGCCATAGGTAGTAAGACCCATCAGATAGGCGCCGCGGCTTTTGGTCTCGGCCATATTCGAGACGGTCTTTTCAAAGAGCTTCGGCTGGGTCAGAACACCAATGACCAGTGTCCCGTCTTCAATAAGGCTGATGGTGCCATGCTTCAGCTCGCCGGCCGCATAGGCCTCGGAGTGCACGTAGCTGATCTCCTTCATTTTGAGGCTGCCTTCCAGCGAGATGGCGTAGTCGATGCCGCGTCCGATGAAGAATACGTTCTGCGCATGGGCATATTTGGCAGCGAACCACTGAAGCCGTTCCTTGTCCTGCAGGCATCTCTCCGCTTTGTCCGGGAGGCTTTCCAGCTCGGTGATCAGTTTTTCGTAGTCCTCGTTGTTGATCTTTTCCTTTGCACGGCCCAGTTCCATGGCCAGTGCATAGAGCGCGATCAGCTGAGTACTGTAGGCTTTGGTGGTCGCAACGGCGATCTCGGGACCAGCCATCGTATAGAATACGTGATCCGCTTCTCTTGCGATGGAGGAACCGACCACATTGACGACGGCGATGGTCCGGATGCCCCGGCTTTTTGCCTCGCGAAGAGCGGCCAGCGTGTCGGCGGTCTCGCCGGACTGGCTGATCAGGATCACCACTCCGTTCGGATCCAGAATCGGATCGCGGTAGCGGAATTCCGAAGCCAGCTCTGCA
>CADCPK010000508.1 GCA_902803215.1 uncultured Lachnospiraceae bacterium | reverse complement strand
GGAAGGCTTCTGCAGCGAAAACGACTGGAAGCGCGCTTACAACGAGATGAACGAGTTCGAGAAAGAGCTGGTAGACTGGGGCGCAGTAGTCATCAAGTTCTGGGTGCATATCGACAAAGATACGCAGCTCCAGCGATTTACCGACCGCCAGAACAACCCCGAAAAACAGTGGAAGATCACCGACGAAGACTGGCGTAACCGTGAGAAATGGGACGCTTACGAAGGAGCCATCAATGAGATGCTCCAGAAGACGAGCACGAAGTTCGCACCGTGGTATATCCTCGAGTCCGTGGATAAGAAGTACGCCCGGATCAAGGCGCTGAAGATCGTGATTGAAAGAATCGAAAAAGCGCTTGAAGAATAATTAGAATAATTCTTAATATAAAACAAATGCTGCCGCAAAGCGGCAGCATTTGTTATTAAACAGGAAACCCATCCTCGTATTTCTGTAAAAGACCTCCCGGCTCAACAAGCGTGCCCATGGGAGGGGTCCGGGGAGGGTTGCCGGGTGCCGGTGGCACCCGTTTGGCAACGACCGGAGCGAAGCGAAGACCCGGACTTCGCAACTCTGAGCCGCCCTCCCCGGTTACTCTTCGAACGGAATAACCGCTCCATCATAAGTATCATTGATGAACTGCTTGATCTCGTCAGATTTAAGCACCTCAACGAGAGCCTTGATTCCTTCGTTCTCCTCGTTTCCTTCTTTTACAGCGATGACATTCACGTACGTCTTAGCTGCCTCGGAATCGCTCTTCTCGTATGCCAGAGCGTCTTTTCCTACGGAGAAGCCGGCCTCAAGAGCATAGTTTCCGTTGAGGACCACATATGAGGTCTCTTCCACGACACGGGCAACCTGTGCTGCTTCAAGTTCTACGATCTCGATGTTGTTCGGGTTCTCCTCGATATCGTTGACGGTTGCTTCAAGTCCTACGCCATCCTTCAGGGTGATAATGCCGTTGTCCTGAAGAAGAAGGAGAGCTCTCGCCTCGTTTGTGGTATCGTTCGGCACTGCGATGGTGTCGCCCTCGGCCAGCTCGTCAAGGCTTGCTTTTGTTCCCGGATAAATTCCGAACGGCTCATAATGGATGCCGCCTGCATTTACAAGATGTGTGCCTTTCTCTTCGTTGAAGCTGTCGAGATACGGGATGTGCTGGAAATAGTTTGCGTCAAAATCGCCGCTCTCTACTACTTCATTCGGCTGTACATAGTCATCGAAGATCGTGACATCAAGAGTATAGCCCTGCTCTTCCAGAATAGGCGCTGCCTGCTCAAGGATCTCAGCGTGCGGTGTAGCGGAAGCCGCTACCTTGATCACGGTGTTTTCTTCAGCAAAGACCATCGTTCCGAGTGTCCCCGCGATAAGTGCTCCTGTCAGAACTGCTGCAACCAACTTTTTCATAATGTTTCCTCCGTTTCGTTTTTGTTGCCTGCTGCCCGCTCCGCAATTGCCTTGCGAGCCGCATTTAATTTATTTAAGAAACATCTCCTTGATAAAGGAGAGTATTCCCCATCCACCACACACGGCGATCAGGACCGTCATAACGACAAAGATGACAAGAGACACCGCCGTCATGGCATTTCCTTTACGCCTGTCAAAATGGTTGGCGATCATCATTCCGTAAGTCTGGAACAGCTGGAACAGAATGATAAGAAGCGCCACCGTCACAAACATCACATCGTACTGATATCTGTTATAACCGTATCTGACTGCGATATCGCCCAGACCGCCGCCGCCGACTGTACCGGCCATCGCAGAGTATCCCAGGATGGTACCCATCGCGATCGTCGCATTGATGATCAGCGAAGTCTTTCCTTCCACCAGAAGGACCCTGGTGATGATCTGCCAGGTGCTCGCCCCCATCGACTTGGCGGCTTCAACCACACCGGCATCCACTTCTTTTAACGACGACTCCACCATACGCGCGATAAACGGGATCGCTGCGATCGTCAGCGGCACAATGACCGCCGTCGTTCCGTAACTCCGTCCCACCAGCGCTCTGGTGAACGGGATCAGAAGGATCAGAAGGATCAGGAACGGAATACTCCTCACGATATTCGCAATGACATCCAGTACTTTATACACAAAAGCATTGGGCTTAAGCCCGTCCTTGTCCGTCACTGTAAGGGCCACTCCCATCGGAAGCCCGAACAGATATCCTATTGCTGTCGAGACCAGGGTCATATAGATCGTTCCCCAGATCCCATCCAGCAGCATCTTACCGTACTGCGCCCACCATTCCGACAGAGTCGCGGGCGCCTGCGTTGCCGCAATCATCCAAAAACCTGTATCATGCATATTCCGGCGCCTCCCCGATCGCTAATCCGTGTTCGAGAAGGTACTGTTTCATCGCTTCCACACGGTTATTGTCCTTCTTGAACTGAAGGATCATCTCCCCTTTTGCGACACCGCCGACATTCTTGGTGTCCGCCTTAAGGATATTTACGGGTTCGCCGAAAGTAAGGATCAGGTTGGCAATGACCGGCTCAAACGCTGAGTTTTCGGAAAATACGATACGAATGATCTCGCCGTTGTTGATCTCGTCCTGAATCTTGCCTGTCGGAGTTTCATTTTCCCCTCCTGCGTCCCTTCGGATAAGCTCCCTGGCCACTGCAGTCTTCGGATGCGAGAAGATATCCGCGACAAGTCCCTTTTCCACCACCACACCATCTTTCAGTATGGCCACGTGGTCACATATCTCACGTACCACCGACATCTGATGCGTGATGATCACGATCGTGATGCCAAAATCCCTGTTGATCTGCTTCAGCAGCGCAAGGATCTGTGATGTGGTCTGCGGGTCAAGCGCACTGGTCGCCTCATCGCAGAGGAGGATCTTGGGATTGGCCGCCAGCGCTCTGGCAATGGCCACTCTCTGCATCTGTCCTCCCGAAAGCTGGGCCGGATAAGCGGCTTTCTTGTCCGGAAGTCCGACGATTTCGAGAAGTTCTTCCGCTCTTTTATGTGCTTCAGGCTTCTTTTTGCCCTGAATGTAAAGCGGGAAGCAGATATTCTCGATGACCGACTTCTGCATCAGCAAATTAAAATGCTGAAAGATCATTCCGATGCTTTCTCTCTGTTTTCGAAGCTCCTTCTCGGTAAAATCTCCCAGAGCTTTTCCTTCGATCAGCACGCGGCCTTCGGAAGGCACCTCCAGATAATTCATGCACCGCACAAGGGTACTCTTGCCGGCTCCCGACATTCCGATGATCCCGTAAATGTCGCCGGAACCGATCTCGATATTCACATCCTTGAGCGCCTCTACCTTCCCATCCTTCGACGCGAAAGTCTTGCTCAGATGTTCTACTAAAATCTCCGACATGTTTCTTCCTTTCCTGTTGACATGACTACTATATCATCTTTCAAGTGAAAAAGATAATTCATAAAAAATTCAACCGGTTATAGGTTTTTCCTATAACGCTCTGATCGAAACGATCTGTCACGACATTGCTTTATCCCTGTACCGGGAAATTTCTTCGATATACTGTACGCCAAGACGGCTGACAGTAGCTCCCTTTCGGACCAGGTAGCCGATCGTCATCCGCTCATCCGAATCAAGCTTTACCGCACAGTAGTCCGCGCCGTTCAGCTTTTCGCAGATGATTCCCGAGCAGAGTGTGTACGCGTTGAGTCCCACCATCAGGTTGAGAAGCGTTGCGCGGTCATCCGCCTTGATCAGGCGCTTGTAATCATAAGTACTCAGCACTTCTTCTGCAAAATAGAACGAATTGTATACGCCCTGTTCGAAGGACAGGCACGGGTACTCCGCCAGCTCTTCAAGAGAAACAAGCTTCTTATTCGAGAGCGGATGGCCTTTCCACATATACACATAAATTCCGCATTTGAGAAGTTCGTGAAACTCAAGACCCGATTCGTGAAATAGTTTCCTTAAAACTTTTGAGTTAAAATCGTTCACATACAGAATGCCTATCTCACTTCGAAAGTTTTTGACATCCTCAATGACGGAATAAGTGCGTGTCTCGTGGATAGCAAACTCGTATTCATCCATCCCAACCTTCTTGACAAGTTCCACAAAAGCATCCACCGCAAAAGTGTAGTGCTGGGTCGAAACGCTGAACTTCTTGCGGGGCTGTGCCTTGCCGCCATATCTGGATTCGATAAGCTCGTACTGCTCCACCACCTGTCTGGCATAGCCCAGAAACTCCTCCCCTTCGGGCGTCACCTGTATGCCACGATTAGATCGGCGAAAAAGCTCAACACCTGTTTCCTCTTCCAGCTCCTTTACTGCCGAAGAGAGAGTCGGCTGCGAGATAAAAAGCATGCGTGCAGCTTCGTTCATCGAGCCGGCATTGGCGATGGTTATGACATATTTGAGCTGCATAAGAGTCATCAGGCCTCATCCTCCGGGAATGTCCTTAACATATCTGTTCAGGACCTGAACAGCTGCTCCTTCATTTTTATTATATGTTCAGGGCCCGAACAGTTACTCCATCATTTTTTGTCTTCCATGATCAGGTTCTTGATCGCTTCCACGGCGACACGCACTGCCAGGTCCGTATCATGTACCAGCGGATTGTCAAGCCCTGCCTTTGCTCTCTCCTGATTGGCCACGACAAGGAAAGTAGATCCGCACCTGACCTTGAGGGCGCTCGCCACGATGAAGAGTGCCGCCGATTCCATCTCGGAAGCCTTGGTTCCCAGTTTAAGCCATGCGTCCCATTTATTCAAGAGTTCGTAGCTCACCGGCTTTGTCTCGGGAGAATGCTGTCCATAGAACGAATCCTTGCATTCTACGACGCCCGTGTGGAAAGTTGTACCAAGATCGGAGGCTGCTTTTACCAGAGCGTTGACTACCTGAAAATCGGCGACTGCCGGAAATTCGATAGGCGCGTATTCCTTGCTGGTACCTTCCATCCTGATCGCTCCCGTCGCAACCACGATATCTCCGCCTTTAACGTCGATATCCATGCCGCCGCAGGTTCCGATACGGATGAATGTGTCCGCACCGGCCTGAACCAGCTCTTCCATCGCGATGGAAGCGGACGGGCCGCCGATACCTGTCGAGGTGACCGATACCTTCTCGCCGCAGAGCGTTCCGGTGTATGTCACATACTCACGGCTGTCAGCGATAAGAACAGGATCGTCGAAATACTTCGCGATCTTCGCGCACCTCTTGGGATCTCCCGGCATGATCACGTACCTTCCGACTTCTCCCGGAGCTACCTGAATATGATAAAACCTTCCATTGTCTGAGTAAAGCATTTTTTGTTCTCCTTTCTTTAACTTATTTATTCGGCCTCGATCACGCAGTCTGTGTATTCTTTATCGCCAACTCTCAAAGTCACACCTTCTGCGACGACCACGCGGGCCGAGTCCTGCACATCCAGCTCTTCAATAAGAGAATCTCCCGTCACATTCCACACGGCATCACCGGAAAGCTTCATGCTGATATGATTTGCTCCGTTGTCGAAAATGAGGTTTGCCACCTGTCCGATACTGTAATACTCATCGATCGTAAAATGAGTATTCTGATATTCCGATGCGAAATCCGCAGCTTCCTGTTCCTCTGTAAAAGCGAACCCTCCGGCCTCTTTTACAGCCTTCGCTCCGTCATAGGTCACATGCACGGCGCTCGTCGATGCCGCCGCCCCGTTCAGAACGGCCTGTTCTCCCAAAACGACCTGAAGCTCCGATCCTTCCAGCCCATCGGAACCCGATGCATTGTAAATATTCCCGTTGTATTCTCCGTTGGTGAAGGAAAAACTCTGCACCGTACTTCCGGCAGAAGCCTGCTCCATGCAAAAGCCCTCATCCTCGGTGTGCCATGGAATAAAGTTCTGACTGCCACCGTTTGTGTTCGCCTCATCATCCGGCTGCAGCATACCGCCGTTGGTCGTATCGTCGTTGTCCATCACCTGGATCAGCACGCCGCCGTTGGTGATGAAGGCCCCGTCTACCGTCGCGTTTAGTGTTTCGTTCGAGGACCCGGTCTTTACCAGAAATGTGGCATACCCGGAATCGACCGTGGTACCGTTTTCGATGGTTATGTTATTCGTCCCCTGATGAGCCATAAAGCCGAAGGTATCAGAGTGGATCTCCGTCACCTTGTCCTCTGCCGCCGTGTACTCTGCCGTGGTCTCTCCCACAGAATTCTTCAGCGCATAAGTTTTTCCGGCTTCCAGATTTGTGTAGGTTGCCGAACCTCCGGTAAATATCGTCGCATAGGTACCGACATTGAATATTGATCCCGCGAAGGTCTCCGCCGCGTTCCCTATCACATATGTTCCATATCCCGTACCGAAGTTCTCTGTGTACGGATTATCGCGTGTCTCGCTGATCTCTCCGCCTTCCGCCTGGAGCGGACGCTCGCTCTCGTTCTTGCCCGTGAGCGTCATGGAAGTATTGTAGACATTGAGCGTCATGTCCTCGCCTGCGTCTGTGCTGAGAACCGCCCAGGCTCCTGCCGACGCAGCGGAATCGATCACGTTGGTCGTGGTGCCTGTTCCCATCATATTGGAAGCTCTTGAGGTTCCCATAATGCCCAGGATCCACGGCGGAGCGACCATCAGTCCCTGATCCGGTGTATTCATGTAGTCGGCATTAAGCGTCCCGCCATCGGAGATCAGCTCGCTGCGGTTTACGGTAACCGTCGCGCCGGAATCTGCAAACAAGGGCATGGCTGCCACGCCTGCGGTGCGAAGGACCGAATCCTCGATGTTCACTTTTCCGTCGCTGCCAAACACCGCGACTGCCGAACCTTTTCCGGAAAAATCGCAGGTGTCGGTTCCGTCCGCCTCGGTGACCATTTCGATAAGAGAGTTTGTGATCGTATACGGTGTATTGTATATCAGTATGCCGTTATGCCCGGATTCCACATCCATCAGCGTGATATCCGTTGCCCCGGCTGCGTCGTATTCTCCCGAAGCGATGCGTTCCTCCGCCGATTTTTCTTCGTCTATCCCTTCGGCCGTTATGTAGAGTGTGCTGTCATACGCATAATCATCACCGCTTGCCGACTCGGCGTCAGTTCCGCCGGATGTCCACGAACCAAGCACGTTCTCATTCGCGGAGGATGATCCGTCCTCTCCGGGCATTCCATGCGGAGCTTCGCCTCCCGGACCACCTTCCGGCATTTCCCCTCCGGGGCCTCCTTCCGGCGGCTGTCCTTCAGGCCTTTCGCCTCCCGGACCTCCCTCAGGCGGCTGCCCTCCGGGCATCTCTCCTCCCGGGCCTCCTTCCGGCGGCTGTCCTTCCGGCCTTTCTCCTCCCGGGCCTTCTTCGGACGGCTGTCCCTCAGGTGCCTGCCCTTCAGAAGAATTTTCTTCCGCAGAAGCTTCTTTCTTTATAGACGTGTCGATCAGAATATCCGCCTCTTCCGGTTCCAGCAGAGAAGGTGTTTCGATACGCCCCGGCACATCTCCTGTCACTACTGCGTTCTTATATATGATCAGCCCTTCCTCGGTCTCCTCCTGCTCATCCGCTTCCACCGTTCCGATGATCTCGGAATCCGGAGAGACCGTAAGGGTGGTCAGCCTCGATGTCCCCTCGGCATTCCACACCGAGCCGTCCAGAAGCGAAAGATTCGTCTCGTGCAGGTTTGTCACGTAGGTTTCCGTCGGCAACCCGTACCACACAGCCGCTTCGTCATCCGCATAGCCGCTCCAGTATTTGTTCCACTGATTGGCATCTGCGTAAACGACCGAGCCGTTCAGTTCGCTCGCGCTCACGGTGATATTCATATCTCTCTGATAGTCATCGTGGACGATGGAGCCGTTCAGCCAGGACCCTTCGACATTAATATTTACACCGTTGCCGCAATCGGTCTTCAGATATCTGGACATCGAATCCGAATTCAAAGCCGAAAGGACAGCAATGCCGTTGTAAGAATCGATGCCCACATTTTTGAGCTCGATATCGGCGGACGTCGATTTGATCAGAAGCCCGGCGCCGGCGATATAGTTCTCGTAAGCGCCGATCGCTTCTCCATATTTTTGTGTATAGTCACAGGAACCGTGAACCATGTATACCTCGTTGTTGATCTCCGAGACATACTCCAGGCTGTCGGTCCTTATCGTTTCCTCCGTGATCATATCCGTGTTGGAAATGAACAGCTGCGCGGTATAATCTTTGTTTCCCTCTCCCATCATATCGGGAGAATGTATCATCACCGCATTTCGCCCCGCTGCGATCGTGGAGGGAATGTCATCCTCCAGCGGCTCCGTTTCCATCCCAGACAGGATCTCGTTACCGTCCTGCGTCACCGCTTCAACCGCGTCATATGCAGATCCGATCGTGACCGAGCCATTGTTCGAGATGATCGCACCGACCTCGGCCGAGATCAGGTTGGAAGCATAAATATAATCCCGGCAATTGGTATCCGCATAGAGCCCATACCCGCCGTTTAACGCGATCGCGTCCGTGTCATACGCCGTCAGCTCAAGTCCGCTGCCCGTCGCAGAATCGGTCGAAAGCGCCGCCCATCCATCCGCCAGGCACAGAGAATGATAAAGCCACGTGTGTGTCTCCCCCGCCGCAAAAGCTGCCCGGGATGTCCCCGAGATAAGCAGGCCGGCATTGGAAGCGGGCTCGCTCACCGTCGATGTATTGCCTTCCGCACCGTTGTCTCCGCCGGCATGGATGATGGAGTTGTTCACCACCAGACTCGCGCTCCCTTCCGCAGCGATGGTGTATCTTCCCGCTCCGTTGACCGTGATATCGGAATCGGATATCGAGACTTTGCCGCTGTCTGCATATACCGCGGTTCCCGCACCTGCGAAATCATCCTCCTCGTCCGAAACATTCAGTTCAATCCTGGCGTCTTTGATCACCGTATCACTCTCTTCGGAAGAAATACCGGTAAATGAATAGTCGTCGCTCTGCAGCTTTATCCCTTCCACAGATACGCCGCCGGTTTCCGTCTCTCCGACACTGTCCTGCAGTTCTTCATGCCCGTCGGCATATGTGACGGAATTATCAACGACCCTCAGTGCCCCTTCACGGTTGAGCGTGCTCCCGGTTCCGGCCATGGCGGCCTCGGCCTGCGCATTCTGCGGCGGACCGCTCTGTTCTTCTGCGGAAAAAGGCGACGCTGTCCCTGCAGCGGTAAGTGCGAAGGACGTCAATACAGCCAACATTTTTTTCTTCTTTCGCATTCCTCGCTCCCTCTATAACCCCGTACGCCTCCGGCCATGAGCCGGAGGCGTTTTGTTCTATCAAAGATAACCGTCAATGATCAGTACTGAGTCAAAGGTAACCGGCAATCCGCTTCGCTGCCTGCCGGTAACCAATAGCCCACTCCGCGGGCTGTCAAGTGTGGCATCCGCCACCCCTGACACAAGTAAGTCCCCTGACCCCTCCTTATAGGCTCTGCGCTTTTTGAAGGTGGAGACTTACTGATATTGGTTAAGATGTGCCTGTACACGATTGATCACCATCTCCAGGGCAACCTGATTCTGGCCGCCTTCCGGTATAATGATATCCGCAAATCGCTTGGAAGGCTCCACAAAGGCTTCATGCATCGGTTTTACCGTGTTCAGGTACTGATTGATCACGCTGTCCAGAGATCTTCCTCTCTTTTTGACGTCTCGTGTGATACGGCGGAGTATTCTTACATCGGCGTCCGCATCCACAAATATCTTGATATCGATCTGATCCCTTATCTCCTTGGGATAGAAGATCATGATTCCTTCCACAAGTATGACTTTTGACGGATGGATCGTCAGCGTATTCTCGGAACGGTCATGGATCGTATAGTCGTAGATCGGGCACTCGATGATTTTTCCTTCGCGGAGAGCCTTCAGATCGGAAGCGATCCGTTCGTTTTCGAAAGCATCCGGATGGTCGTAGTTGAGCGCCGCCCGTTCCTCGTATGTCAGCTGATGATGCGCTTTGTAGTAATTGTCATGATAGATCACCGTCACAAGGCTGCCGAAATGTTCTGCCAGCTTTCTTGTGATGGTGGTTTTGCCGCTGCCGGTACCTCCGGCAATTCCGATCACAATTGCATTCTCCATGTACAAACCTCCTACCTCACTTTTGCTCCGCAGGACGGGCAAACGGTTTCCTCCCCGACAAAAGCGCCGCAGGACGGGCAGTATACCTTGCCCGGATCGGTCTTTTTCTTCCTGAAGGGGAGACGTATCCTGCGTTTCTTTTTTTCTTCTTTCGAAGGATCCTGATTTTCCGCGGTGGATGAAGTGTCCTCTGCGGCCTTTTCCGGTTCAGCTTTTCCTGTGTCCGAATTCTCTGTGACGGTTTTTTCTGTCTCGTTATTCTCTGTTTCGGTGTTTACCGTGTCGGACTTTTCTGCCTCTCCTGCCTTTTCGGCTTCAGCATTCGCTTCTGCGGCGGGCAGATCGGATTCCTGTGCCTCGTTTCCGTTGTCTTTCGGCGGTTCCTTCTTCTTTTTCTCTTTTTTCTTTCTGCCTTTCTGTTTTTCCGGTTTCGGCTGTCTCTTATCTTCAGCCTCGGCAGGGGCGAAAGGATCCAGCACATTCTCGCCGGTTGTGGCTTCCCAGAGAGAACTTTCCTCTGTTTCTCCAAGCTCGGGCTGATAGTCCAGTACACCCAGCGGTTTCTTCTTTTTAAATATACCGGTCTTCTCTTCCTGCTTCTTGTCGGTAGTCTCCACAGGCTCTGCGGGTTTCTCTGCACCCTCGTCTGCGGTCTCCTGCTTTTCTTCAGAAGCGCTCTCAGACGATACGATTTTCTCCTCGACCTTCGATTTTGTGTCCTTCGCTTCGGGGAAAGTGCCGATTTTGTCAAGCCCGGCACGCAGCGAATTGATTTCTCCCGCGATGGCTGCACAGGCATCCTCGAGGTCTTCGATCACCATGGAGGTGATGTCTATACGGTCTTCCATTACATGGATTTCCGAGAGCATCTCTCTGTTTTCATGGGCCTGAGTTGCCGGCAGGGTTTCTTCCCCCGCGGTTTCTGTCGTCAGGGCCGCTTCCTCGCCGATTTCCGTCGCAGGAGCTGCTTCCTCGGCGCTTTCTGTCGTCGGGGCTGCTTCCTCATCGCTTTCCGCCGTCGGGACTTCTTCCTCGCCGGTTTCCGGCGTCAGGGCCGCTTCCTCGCTGCTTTCCGTCGCAGGGGTTGCTTCCTCGGCGCTTTCCGCCGTCGGAGCTTCTTCCTCGGCGCTTTCTGTCGTTGGGACCGCTTCCTCGGCGCTTTCTGTCGTCGGGGCCGCTTCCTCGGCGCTTTCCGCCGTCGGGACTTCTTCCTCGCCGGTTTCCGGCGTCAGGGCTGCTTCCTCGGCGGTTCCGGTGATCGGGGTTTCTTCCCCGGCGGTTTCTGTCGTCAGGACTTCTTCCTTACTGTTTTCCATCAGCCGGCCACCTCCTGCGTTATTTCGTGGCAAAGCGGACATTCTTCTTCGTTTTCATTGAGCAGCTGTCCGCAGCAGCACATTCTGTATTTTCCGATCATCTTTGGTTTTCTGATCACCTGGCTTCCCAGCTCCAGTCTGATGTTTCTGACTTCTTCGGGCGAATAATCCGTCCTGACGGTAAGGCCGCTTCCGGGTTCTGCGGTTCCGTCTTCCAAAGTGCATGATACCGGGTAGAGTCTGGCTTCGTCATAAGCCCTGAACTGAAATCCTATCGCATTTACAGAGCATGTCATGATCTCGTCAGTGGCATCGGAATCTTCGCGCTTTATCAGATCCATGACCGGGAGTGTCAGATGTGTCCCGTCGGGATGAAGGAGGTGGAGCTCACATTTGAGTGATTTTACCGCCATGTGATGGAAATTCTTGACCACCGCCTGTATCTGTATCTCTCTGTCAGAAAGCTTTTTCACCATGATCCTTACAGGGCGAAAGCGCAGTACGGGGTCATAGTTCGTCACTTCCATCATCAGTCCCGTTTCGGAGAGTTCTTCATCCTCTTCTATCGCTTCGATGGACAGTGAGCGGTACTCAGCCGAACGATATGGTTCCGGGACAGGAAGTTTTTCGAGTTTGAAAAGGATGTAAAGCATGATCACTGCGCAGAAGAGGGTAAACCATACGCCCGATCCGTTGGTGAACGATGATACTTCCTTGTCCGTAGTGATGTTGCGGATCGCTGCGGATGCAAACAGGAAGATGGCTGCCGTGACGCAGCTTGTCACTCCGGCTATCCTTGTTGTGCTGCCAAAGTCCTGTTGTGTGGCGTTTCTGTGATAGTCCCGCAGAACCAGAACGTTGAGGATCAGTACCATTCCCATGAACACCAGCAGGATCATGGAGCCGGTTCCGATCGCGGACATGTCTGCTGTGGCGACCGATTCGAACAGTGCATATAACAGGGTGAGAAAATTCATCGGAAATTTGCTGAACATGAACCGTCCTTCAGTCCAGGCCCAGGGAATGATCCCGCCCAGGCAGGTCAATAGTGCCAGGAACATGATCTCGCGGCGGTAGGATTCGAACAGTACCGCATTTTCGAATGTTTTGTTTCCTGTGTTCCAGTATTCACTTTTATTTTTGTGGTAAAGCCTGATTTCCGATTCTTCGTGTACACTTTTTTCGCAGTCGGGGTATGCGCCTGCGAGCAGGAGCTTGTAATTGCGTCTGCGGAATTCCAGTGTGTCTTTTTGAAGAAGCAGGGTCTTTTTTTGTTCCTCCAGGTGCGAGAGCCTGGCATTTTTTGCCTGCAGCCTTCTGGTCAGGAGCTGATTCATCTGATCGTCGGACAGGCGTTCTTCTGTGTTTTCGTTTTCAGGAGTTGTTTCTTCTTTCACGTCACGCCTCCTAACCTGAATCTTTTATTTCTCCGGGGTTTTGTTAGATTAGAATAATTACCCCGGGATGAGGTCTTATATTACTTCGTGATATTATATTGTACCATATGTTGGCCTACAAGTGCAAGTAACGAGAAGCCTAATGGATGGGGTTTGTTGGTGTATTGTGTTGTGTTACGCTTCGCCACCCAATCGGAAAGGTTCCCTCCATATCGGGAGCGGCGCGCGGGGG
>CADCPK010000507.1 GCA_902803215.1 uncultured Lachnospiraceae bacterium | reverse complement strand
GGACGGTCCTTTTGTGTTCGAATCGTACAGAAACAATTTCTTATGTGCTGTATATTTGAACCATTGAGTACCTGAGTAATTCGGGATGTTTCTCGGTAACTCTCATTTTTGCTTACAAAAATGAGTCATCGAGAAACGTCCTCAGATACTCACATTCCGAATCAGCTTCTCATACCGTCGATTTTTGAAGAATCTTGTTTTCCTACGCCCGGCACACATTCCCGAGCAGCTTCTCATACCGTCAATTTTTGAAGAATCTTGTGCCCACACAATTCTCTTATTTGTCAGATATTTCGCCATCGAATCATAGGAACTAGCCCTATGATTCCCAAACTCTTGTTTCCCGACGCCCGACACTCCTTCCTCCCCCTCCTACTTTTCCTACAGCGGGTTTCACAAAATCTTGTTTCCCGACGCCCGCCACTTTACCTCCCCTTCTTCTTTACTTACGACAGATCTCACAAAAGCTTAATTTTCAATCTTCCTTGACATTTAAAGTGATTTGTCATAATATTATAGGTAACATATCTGGGATTATTCTTAGCTTGTTCAAGCACCCTTTTCCCCGAATGTACACGTATCAATTTACACCCCGGGGAGAGGCCGGAATCTCAGGTAAAGTGTTCTTTCACTCCTGTCATCTTCATTCTTCCCGCGACATTTCATTTACGCAAAGGAGGAACGATCTTGAATCGAAGAAGGAGAACACTTTCCGAACTAAACCTTATTGACGGCTTTTTGTTCAACACCGTGCTGAGCCACGAACAATACGGCCCTGTAACTGCACGAATCCTGATCAGCACGATCATCGGCAGAGATATAAAGATCAGGAGGCTTGAAACCGAAAAAGTATTTCTTCCGCCGGACACCGACCGGCGCGGTATCCGTTTGGATGCGTACGTCGAAGAAGAACAAACCGATGTTTCTCAGGGCGACTTTTTTGATATTGAGCCCGATAATAAACGGAACGAAAAAAAATTACTTCCCAAACGGTCACGTTACTATCACTCTCGAATGGATGGGAAGATTTTGAAAGTTAATGAATCATATGACAAATTGCCCTCCACATGGGTGATTTTCATCACTTCATTTGATCCTTTCGGAGAAAACAGGATGGTCTACACGATCAAAAACCGCTGTGTCGAATCACCCGAAATGGATTACGAAGACGGAGCAACCACTCTGTTTTTGAACTTAATCGGAGAACCCGGGGATATTCCTCAGGAATTAAAAGAACTTTTAACGTACATAAGAGATACCTCTTCTGAAAATGCAGTAAATCCCAACCTTAAAGAGATTCAGAGAGGTATCGACGAAATTAAGACGGAACCGTCCGTCAGGGAGGCTTATATGACTTGGGAAGAGTTCCTCAGATCTGAGGTTGAAAACGAGGTGGCCGAGATTCGCGAAGAACTTCGCGATGAAGTTCGTAATGAAGTTCGCGACGAAGTTCGGAATGAAGTTCGCGATGAAGTTCGCGACGAAGTTCGCGATGAAGTTCGCGATGAACTTGATAACGCCCGTGCAGAAGCCGACAGTGCCCGCGCAGAAGCCGACAGCGCTCGTGCAGATGCCGACAGCGCTCGTGCAGATGCCGACAGTGCTCGTGCAGAAACTGCCGAAGTTAAAAGCAATCTTTTATCTGCCAAAGCCGAAATTGAAAGCCTGAAGGCCGAACTTAAAAAATATCGGGCAATAGAAAATGAGTAAATGGGGACGGTTCCAGATCACCGAAAAAGTCGTGGAACACGGGGACGGTTCTTCGTTCCACCCGGAAATGGAACGAAGAACCGTCCCCGAGACTGACTCACTCCCTTATCTCACCCCAAAAGCTCCACCATCTTCAAAACCACCTTCGCACTTCTCTCGGCAGCCTCGTCCTTAAACACCTCATACTCAATTTCCTCAGAGCCGTCCGGTTTATCAGATATTGCCCTGAGGATCACATAAGGAACATCATTCAGATAGCACACCTGAGCAATCGCTCCGGATTCCATCTCACAGCACATGCCATCAAACGAATCAACGATCGCATCTTTCTGTTCGGTCAGATAAACGAACTGATCTCCGGAACAAACACGCCCCGAAAAAGCCGACACTTCCGGTGCCGCCTCTTCGATTGCCGCCTTTGCCGTTTCCTGAAGATCTTCATCTGCAGGAAATGCGTACATCCCGGTGTATGGAATCTCGCCCTTTTCAAATCCCAGAATACTCACGTCAAAATCATATTGCACCGCATCTGTCGAAACAACAATATCGCCGATATCAATCTCATCATCAAGCGAACCCGCAACACCTGTGTTGATCACTTTTGAGACATTAAACTCACGTATCAGTGTCTGCGTACATATACCGGCATTGACCTTCCCTACTCCGCACTGCACAATAATGGCAGGTGTTTCGCCTATCTTGCCAACATAGTAATCCATTCCCGAAGCAGAAACGACTTCTTCCAAGTCCATATTTTCCTTTAAAAAAGCCACTTCTTCTTCCATAGCCCCGATGATTCCAATGTGTGAAGCTTCCTCTTCAGCAAATGAAGCAACCGGACATGCCATAGCCATGCATAAACCGGCCAACAATACCGCAACTGCTTTCTTTCCCATCTCATATCCTCCCAAAATACATCTAAATCATTAAAGCAGCAAAACGTTAAACAATATTATTGCAATATCCGGGAAACATCTCCATATTGTGTCTTTTTTTCATTCTCCCTCCTTTATACTGTAAGAATATCAAAGGCAAAAGAAGTATTCAAGCAAAATGAGTATTCGGGGACGTTTCTTTTTGACTCATTTTCACAAACAAATCATGGGTTTGGTCAATGTGGAAGCATCTGTTTATCTCATCACTGTAGCACCATGCATTGTTTCGCATTTTTCGTGAGTATTTTTCGTTATTTTCGCCGAATGGATTCCTTGTTTTCATACCGTAGGTACTATTGTAGGTAAAAGAAAAAAATAGTGCAAAACCCAAGGAGAAAACAATGAAAGCAACAAAAAGATTGATACTCGGAGTACTGGTGGGAACAACAATGACATGTGCCGCCGTAAGTGTGTCGGCAATTACACTTAAGCCTAAGTGTGAACTGAGTCAAGACAGAAGGATCGGCACCTTGCAGGATCGAGACCCGGAAGAATTCTTACGCAAGATCCAAGAAATGGAAGAATCATATTCCGAGGACGTTCAACAGTGAATCACGGGGCCCTCAGTAACGGGGACAGGTTCCTTGACTCAGCCCGCGGCTTACCGCAGGTCGAGTCCGGGAACCTGTCCCCGCAGCGCATAAACCGGGAGCACGCCTGCAATTACGTAAACTGCAGACGTGCTCCCGGATTTATTTAAAGGCGATTATTCTTATGCTTTACTCAGCCTTAGCAATATAATATGTGGTGCTCACATTGCGGGTTCTGTATCCGGCTGTGATCACAACCGCATCCGGCCCTGCGGCATCCATAGTACCGACTGCTGTGTCGTGCAGATTTCCCGCACTGAAATTCCATCGTTTTCCATCTCCCAGGGACTCCGTATATCTCTTAGCCGTAGTATAGCTATATCCCTGTGAATTGCATGCGCTATAGGCAATCGGCGACCAGATTATCTGTGAATCTGCTGCCGTAAGCGTATACCGATGGCAGTCGCTCGTCCCCTGGAACGGCTCCCGTCCGCCGCAAGCCGGGCATGCAAAACAATAGTAACGATACAGAGTTCTTCGGTCTACTTCAATGTTACTGCTGCCGGAAACAGACCCTGTAGTCCATGCACTCCAGGCTCCATAATTAGTCCTGCCGTTGACCGTAATTGTACGAGAAGCCGAATATACTCTCCCTCCATAAGAGACAGACGCGGTGATGACGGCTGTTCCCGCACCTCTTGCTGTCACTGTCCCACCACTCACAGTAGCAACGCTCTCATTGGAAGACTTCCATGTAATAGTTCCGCTTACATTGGAGCTGGCAGTAAGCTGCATCGTCTGACTTCCGGCTGCTCCGGTGCTGATTGAGATTCTGGGTGTAACGGAACTCTGGTCATAAGAACAGACAACACTGACCGGTTTGCAAAATGCACTGTAATAGAATTTACCGCCGGATTGATAATAACAGCAAAGACTAATGTAATAGCGCGTGCCCCCTTTAAGCCCTGACAGATGTACTCTCGTTGTTGCAGGATTTCTGATATACAGATCCTTTGCATTCTGAAAAGACGAGTTCATCGAATATCTTATCCTATATCCTGCAGCTGCCGGACTTCTATTCCAGCAAACCTTAATTTTTCCACCGGTGGAATTACATTCCGTGATAGTTTTATGTGACAACCAAATGTAAGACTGTGGCCTATGGGAACTAAACACTCCTGCGTTGTAAGCCTTGACTGCATATGTGTAGGCTCTCCCCTCTGTCGAAGGAACAATACGATCAGTATAAGACAATGTGCCTGAGTCCACAACTGCAATTCTTTCATATTTCCCGTTTCCGATTCTCCTGAAAACATAGTATCTTTTCGCATTGGCCGCTTTAGTCCACTTAACAACAAAGCAATTATTTCCCGGCTTTATACTTGTGATTGTAGGGACACCCGGTTGGGCAACTGTAGGTGTCGTTGATACCGACAGGTATTTTCTCCTGTTTGCTTCCGTATTTTCCCTCCAAGGGCAGGCGTCTTTACCTATTTCAACAGACGGTGGCTCAGGATTTCCCAACCATTGGCTGACCAGGTTATTGTATTTTCTTGAGTCTATCGCATTATTATTACCATCATGGTATGTCACCTTATTCTGTTCAAAGTAATCAATCTTTCCAAAAACCAGTTTCAGACCGTTATTATAGTAATAGTAGTCCATATAACAGCGATGCAACGGATAAGTGCCACCACCGATCTGTTGTGTCATTAATATGCTTCTTGATGGATATAGTTTTATAGATTGTTTAGGAACGTAGTTTTTTATGTTTTTAATTCTACCCCCTACAAATCCATATAAAGAATACCCCGTTTGGTAACTATATTTGACAAAAAGCTCCGGAACTGCATCATTATTAATATCAATCAAAATGAACGCATTTCCTGCACCATTCTGAGCCAATGCTTTTGCGTACGCCCTTTTTGCATTATCCGCAACAGAAGCATTTGCGCTTAAAGGAAACACCAAGATACAAATAACCGCAATAATTAACTCTTTCCAAATTCGCTTCATTATATTCTCTCCCAGACTGTCCGCAATGATTTTGATCAACTCTTCCGCTCCCTCTTCAATAACATTTCATTTCAGGGATCATGCATTACAATTCACGCTTAACAATAATCACTGCAGAATCCATAGCAGCCAAAATAATCCATCTTCCTCAAAGGTATCCTGATGAGTATCCCATATTGATTCACCTTCCCCGGTAATAAATTGTAAACCTTATTTTTGAACATTTTGCACATATTATTATAGTGTTAATGACTCTGTTTGTCAATTTAGTGAATCACGGTGACGGCTTTCTCCTCATCTTCTCCTCACCTTGCAATCCGAAACTGAAGCCCCCGCCTCCGCGCCTCACAACCAGGGGGAACTTCTTTTCTACATGCTCCCCCCGCGCACTATTTATAATAAATGCCATAGTACATCAACCAAAGACAAGGAGGGCCTGTTTATGAAAAAAATATTACGAGATACGTCCCCAAAATCTCATCCGTGGATATCCCCTCCCCCCACCCGTATATACCTTAAAAAGGTACTTGGCGTTAATCAAAAGTGTTTGTTTCAGAAAGGAAAAGCAGAAAGAATGAAAACAAAGAAAAGTTGGCAAGCCACCTGCAGAAAACCCGCCGCAACCCTCCTCACCTCTCTCCTCGCCGCAAATCTCGCACTAGGCGCAACATACACCGGTTTTACACCGCAGCCTGTCTTTGCAGAAACCGAAGCCACCGTCGAGACCGAATCCGCAGCCGAGACTGAAGCCACAGCCGAGACCGAAGCCACCGTCGAGACCGAAGCCACAGCCGAAACCGAATCCACAGCCGAAACCGAATCCACAGCCGAAACCGAATCCCCGGATTTTGAACCCTTCATCCGAATCGACCGCGACGACCCCGAAGCCTATGCCCGCGACCCGGAAACCTCCGCATCCTCACCGAAGGCGAATACGAACTTGGCAAACCCAAGGACAAATACGGCATCGACCCTGACTTTGTCCCGGACCGACCGGCCTGGACACCCTGAACGTCTCCGCCAGCGCCAAGTTCAACGAACGCCAGTTCCGCGAGCTTGCCGACACCCTCCGCACAATAGCGGATGGAAAAGAAATCTATGTTTTCGATCTTCGTAGAGAAAGTCACGTTTTATTAGACGGCCTGCCCTTCTCCGTGTACGACCTGCATAACTGGTCAAACCTCGACCTCTCATTGGAAGAAATCGAGTCAAAAGAGCAGGAATTCTTCGGTGAACTCCTCGGCACAACCTTCCAGGCCTTCGCCAAAGAAGACGACAACCGCGGAGAAATGGCCGAATATCAGCCCGAAGCGCTCATGACAGAAAAAGAACTGGTAGAAAGCGAAGGCTTCCACTACATCCGCATCCCGGTAATCGACCACTCCTGGCCCAAACCGTAGCAGATCGACGAGTTCATCGATTTTATCAAGAGCCACGACATGGACAACACATGGATGCATTTCCACTGTCATGCAGGCTCAGGACGAACAGGCGCCTACATGGTCATCTACGACAAGATGAAAAATCCCGAGGTTCCCATCGAGGACATCTGTGTACGGCAGTCCATGCTCGGTTCCTCCTACATGCTGCAGACCGATCCCTCCGACGACTATAAAATCCCGCTCTATAAAGAAAAAGCCGAACGCGTAGTACAGTTCGGCCAATACGTAGAAGAAAACGCCGCCGACACCTATCCGATCAGCTGGAGCGAATGGCTGTCACAGCAGAAATGAGTAAACGGGGAGTCCGTCAATCGGCCTCCCCGTTAAAGCATCTCTATTCTCTTTATTTCATTATAATCCCAAAGCCGCCAACGTAGCCGGCCCCACAATTCCATCTACAAGAAGTCCGTTTGCCGCCTGGAAATTCATGACCGCCTGGCTGGTTCTTGCTCCGAAAATTCCATCAACCGTTCCTACATTATACCCATACGCCTGAAGCCTCTGCTGCAAAGCATAGGTATTATCCGAGTTGCTTCCGTAAGAATATCCTGTATTCCCCGTGCTCGTGCTCGTCGTCTGGCTCGTAGTAGTCTGAGTGGAAGTCGTCGGCTGAGTCGTGCTGACTGTCGATCCTCCGAGTGCAGCCATGGTTGCAGGTCCGACAATACCGTCAACTGTCAATCCGGCAGCTGCCTGGAAATTCATAATGGCTGTCTGTGTTCTCGCACCCATAATACCATCAATGGTACCGACACTGAATCCGGCCAGCTGAAGTCTTCTCTGAATATCTGCAACGTCATATCCCGACGGATTGCTGTTAGAAGGGGTGGTTGCTGCAACTGTTGTGGTGGTTGCTGCTGTTGTGGTCGTAGCGGTTGTGGTAGTTGTGGAAGCTGTCGTCTGCTGGCTCGATGAAGGAACCGAAACTCCCCACAGCGCTGCCTGTGTAGCAGGTCCGACGATTCCGTCTGCAACCAGTCCGTTGGCTGCCTGGAATGCCCTGATTGCTGCCAATGTTCTGGCACCCATAATTCCATCAACCGTACCCGCGCCATATCCTGCCGCGTTCAGTCTCTGCTGAATATCAGCGGTAGTTGCATAAGGATCTGCATTCGCAGTAGAAGCAGAACCGAATACTGTCATAGCCATCATAAATACTGCGGTAAACAAAGCAACTTTTTTTCTCATTTTCATGCTCTCCCTCTTTTGTACACTACATCTTGTGTTTTTTTCTTTTGTACACAACCATTATGTAAACTCACATATTATGTTTATTATACATCCATTATATGAATAAAAGGTTACTTATTCTTTAAATTTATGTCACAAGCTTTGGAACGAAGAACCGTCCCCATGTTCCATTTTCAGGTGGAACGAAGAACCGTCCCCGTGTTCCACCTTTACACCGCAACCTCCCGCAAAGCCCCCAAAAGCAAATCAATATCCACCGGCTTTGACAGATGCATATTCATCCCTGCCTGAAGACATTCCGCAACATCATCCTCAAAGGCATTTGCAGAAAGCGCGATAATCGGAACCGACAGAGCATCCGAGCGTTTCAGATTCCGTATAGCCCGTGTAGCCGCCATTCCGTCCATAACCGGCATTCGGACGTCCATCAGTATCGCGTCATAGTACCCTTCCTCGCTCTGTTCAAAAGCATCCACACCTTCCCGGCCATTCTTTGCCCACTCAGATTCGATATCCTCCAG
>CADCPK010000506.1 GCA_902803215.1 uncultured Lachnospiraceae bacterium | reverse complement strand
GGCTTCCACCAACCCGCTGGCTTACTGCGAGGGCGGTTTCTACGGCGGACATCTGCAGCCGAGCGAAAAGATCGGCAAGATCCTCAAACCGATGACTTCTTCCTTCGGCATCACCGCGCTCAATGAGCTGCAGGAGCTGTACAACGGCAAGTCGATCGCCGAAGACGGGCAGTTTGCGCTGGAAGTGCTCAAATATATCAACGATAAAGTTACGCAGTACAAAAAAGAAGACGGCTATCTGTACGCGATCTACGGCACCCCGGCCGAGAGCCTGTGCGGGCTGCAGGTTGAGCAGTTCCGCAAGATGTACGGTATTGTGGAGGGCGTTTCCGACAGGCCTTATGTCAGCAACAGCTTCCACTGCCACGTGACCGAGGATGTCACCCCGATCGAAAAGCAGGATCTGGAAGGCCGGTTCTGGGAACTCTGCAACGGCGGCAAGATCCAGTACGTGCGTTATCCGGTCAGCTATAATAAGGAAGCCGTGAGGACGCTCATCCGCCGCGCCATGAAGCTCGGATACTACGAGGGCGTGAATCTTTCCCTCGCCTACTGCGATGACTGCGGTCACGAAGAGCTCGAGATGGACGTGTGCCCGGTCTGCGGCTCACGCAACCTGACCAAGATCGACCGAATGAACGGTTATCTCTCCTACAGCCGCGTGCACGGCGACACCAGGCTGAACGACGCCAAGATGGCGGAGATTGCGGAGAGGAAGTCTATGTGAAACATACGAGGAAAACACACGGGGACGGTCCTTTTGTGTTCGCACACAGGGGAGGAGCACTATGTGCGCCTCCCATCTGTGTAAGCGAACACAAAAGGACCGTCCCCGTGTGTTTCCCCCGTGCGTTTCCTCACTCCGTCACCGACACATCCACATCCGGCACGATCTGCAGATCGTAGCCGGGATATTTCCTGCCGACTTCTTCGCACAGAGTCGCAATGGCCTCTTGCGGTTCTACGTCAAAGCTCAGTACCACATCAAAGGTAATCACTTTTTTCTCTGTGTCCACATAGAACCCGTGCATCTGGACCGCCCAGTCATGCTCAAGAACCGTTCTTTGTACCTCGTTTCGGATCTTTGCCGCCTCGTCATTTCCTGTGTTGTAGGAATACACGCCCACACCGGTAAGCAAAACGCCGGTCTCTTTGTAGACCCTGACTTCGGCTCTTCGGGTCAGCTGATCGACCTCTTTTACCGTCATCGTGTCGGGCAGCTCCAGATGGACCGAAGCGTAGTTTTTGTCCGGCCCGTAATTGTACAGGTACAGATCGTACGCTCCCTGCACTCCCGGCTCCTCGTTCAGGATCTTTTTGACGTTTACCGTCGTCTCTCTGTCGGCCCTATGCCCGAGGATCTCGTTCAGTGTTTCTGTCATCATCTCTATACCGGCTTTGATGATGAAGACTGCGATCACAAGACCCACATACGCTTCCAACGCGACTTTTCCCGATGTGAGCTTAAAGAGCAGCGCGCAGGCCAGCACGGAGCTCGAAAGGATCGCATCGTTCAGCGCATCCGCTCCCGAAGCGACCAGCGAACCCGAGTTAACTTTTTCGCCCTGTGCCTTCACGAAACGGCCCAGCACGATCTTTACCGCTACCGCCACCGCGATGATGACGAGAGAAATCGTACTGTAGTCCGGTTTTTCGGGATGAATGATCTTTTTCACCGATTCCACGCCTGACGTGATACCTGCGTACAACACGATTCCCGAAACAATCATCGCGCTCAGGTACTCAATACGCCCATGCCCGTACGGATGCTTTTTGTCCGGGAGCTTTCCGGCCAGCTTTGTCCCGATGATCGTGATGATGGAAGAAAGCGCATCAGACAGATTATTCACCGCATCCAGCGTAACCGCGATCGAGTGTGAAAGAATTCCGACAGCAGCCTTGAAGGCCGCCAAAAAGACGTTGGTCAGAATACCGATGATGCTGGTGCGAATGATCACCCGGTCTCTTCCGATCTGCGCCTCCGCCATATCTTTTCTGTTATCATCCAAATTGATTATCCCCCTTTCCTTTTCATTTTAAGGCGTTCCTTATAGTTTAGCACAACTGTATCAGGAATCAAGTTTCTTCTCGCAAAAGATGGTTGGAACAATGGGGACGGTTCTCTTTAATCTATTTTTGCTAACAAAAATGGGTCAAAGAGAACCGTCCCCATTGACCCAAGATACTCTACCTGCTATAATTTCCCCTGTACATCAAGGAGGTAACGACAATGGAAAATTTAACTATCCCGATGGGCTACAAGCCTTCACTCGATCTGCACGACACGCAGGTCGCCATCAAGACCGTCAAGGATTTTTTCCAGCAGACACTGGCACAGAAACTCAATCTGCTTCGTGTATCCGCACCGGTTTTCGTCGATCCCGCATCAGGCCTCAACGATAACCTTAACGGTGTTGAACGTCCCGTCAGCTTTGACATCAAGGATTTTGACAACAATGCCGAGATCGTCCATTCACTCGCCAAGTGGAAACGTTATGCTCTGCAGAAATACGGATTTAAAAACGGAGAAGGACTGTACACCGATATGGTCGCTATCCGGCGTGATGAAGTTGTCGATAACATTCATTCTGTCTATGTGGATCAATGGGACTGGGAGAAGATCATCTCCAAAGAAGAGCGAAATATGGACACGCTGATCCACACCGTACGCACGATCTACAGTGTGCTCAGGAAGACCGAAAAATACATGGCTGTCCAGTATGATTATATAGAAGAAATTCTCCCACGGGAGATCGCGTTTGTCACCACGCAGGAGCTGGTGGATATGTATCCCGATCTCACCCCGAAGGAGCGCGAATACAAGGCCGTCAAGGAAAAAGGCGCCGTCTTCCTCATGCAGGTAGGCAAGAAGCTCTCTAACGGCGAGCGTCATGACGGGCGTGCCCCGGACTACGACGACTGGGAACTGAACGGGGATATTCTTGTGTACTATCCCGTTCTGGATATCGCCCTGGAGCTCTCCTCCATGGGCATCCGTGTAGACGAAGAATCTCTGGATATCCAGCTGACCGAATCCGGCTGCGACGACCGGAGGGAACTGCCTTTCCAGAAAGCCATCCTCAATAAGGAGCTGCCCTACACGATCGGCGGCGGTATCGGCCAGTCACGAATCTGTATGTTCTTCCTCCGCAAGGCGCATATCGGTGAGGTGCATGTGTCGCTGTGGCCGGAGGAGATGGTTGAGGAGACGAAGAAAGCGGGGATTCCGCTGCTTTAAAAAACACACGGGGAAAACACAAAAGGACCGTCCCCGTGTGTTTTCCCTGTGTTTTCACTTTTCGAAATGCTGATAATCCACCGGATTATCCCAGTGCCCGCCCCAGCTGAACCCGTGGGCGGTAAAAATATTATAGCAGATATCGCCTTCCACGATCACATGCGGGTCCCCTGATGTACGGTCGATATAAGGAGCCGCGTTCTCGTGGGAATAGATGGGCATGCCGTCGCTGAAGGTCACGTATGGATTCTGCTGCGGGTTGATGTCGATCGCTCTGCCGTAGGCGTGGTTTGAAAGCTTGCCGCCGCCGGTGATCTCGCGGTAGTTGAACGCAGATGTGTTGTTCACCTCGATCGAGGCGGTATCGGAGCTGTCGCCGTCGCCGGTCCAGTAGTTGTCCACAAGGTACATGGAATAGATCTGGTAGTGGTTTGCAAACAGGTCCTTAAACACACCCACCGTATCCTCGGCAATGGCGGCGTTCACGATGATCTCTCCGGTCTGAACAAGGCCGTCAAAGTTATAATGAAGCACCGTCAGATACCGAAGATCCGAGAGCGCCACATTCGGATTTTCGCGGTATGATTTACCGTTGATCCTCTCAAAAATGCCATCCCCCGGAACGATCTCGTTGATCGTAAAATACGCATCTGCGTTTTCGGGCGCTTCTCCCAGCACCAGTCCCGCGGCTTGAAGCTCGGACTGCAGAAGAGAATCCTCACCCTGAGGCTTCGGTATTGTCCCTTCACCCTCATGTAAAGCGCCTGCGACATCCTCACCGCCTGCTTTGGCTTCTGCTTCCGCAGCCGCTGCATTCTGATCGTCTATTACTTTCTGAAGGGCATCCACCTTTTCCTGCAGTGCACTGATCTCATCCTGCTGCTTCGCATGTGTCTGCCTCAGATCTTTTATCACAACATCCTTACGACTGTCATTCATACGAAGATCAAAACACATAACAGCCAGAAATATGCATAGCGCCATCAGCATCACACATAAAATGCTGAGAAATGCAAGTAGTCCTCGTCTTTTTCTGCTCTTTTTCATTCTGTTACTTTCCATAAACCAGGATTTCCGTGATGCAGGTGTCCTGCCAGGTCGTACCGGGGAACACGTCGTTGATCTGGATCTTCATACTGTCAGCCGGAACTTCGTTGCTGAGCTCTACCCACTGGACCGCACGATCGTTGGTGAATGTAACCTGCCCGGTGAAGTCCCCTGCAGTCAGCGTGATCGTCTTCGGCTTTGCATTTCCATAGTAGTAATAATCACTCGCCCAGTTTCCCAGCTTAAAGCCGATATATTTTATATTGTATTTGCGATCCATATTCCAGCTGACCATCTCACCGATACCATACCCCTGAACACCTTCCTGCCAGGTAGAATCATCCCGGCCGTCAAAAAGCTTCATGGGATTGTTGTCCGTCTTCGTCTGAACGATCGTACTGGATGCGGATGCGTTCAAAACGTTGACCGTCTGATACCCTGCAAGATTTGGTCCCGACTGGATGGGCAAAACTTTCGCCGTCGTCGGTCCCTGCTGTACCGGCGGGGTCGTCGCTGTCGGTTCCTGCTGTACCGGTGCGTTTTCTGATGTCGTGCCCGGCCATACCTGTGATGTTCCCGCCGACGAGCCATTTGCATTGCCCGATGTACCGGACTCAACCGGCTCGGCCGGCTCCATGTTCACCGTTTCCCCGGGAGAATCCACCGCTGCAGTATTTTCCTGTGCGGTGCCCCCTTCGACTACCGTCTCACCATCTTCCCCATAAATCACCATGAAAGGCTTCTGACCCTCTTCGGTTCCCTCCGCCTGTACATCTTCGGCTCCCTCAGCAGCCGCCTGTGGTGCCGTGTTCTCCGTCGAGATATCCTGCGTGTTCATTGCCAAATTCACTGTACTGTCCTGACCGCTCGAAGCCGTCTCTTCAACGGGAGGGATCTCCACAGTCGTATCTTTGCGGCTGAATACCTGGTACAGCATAATCCCTGCAGTTGCAACGAAAGCCAGCGAGATGAGGGTTGCCAGGGCTATTCTGAAGCCCGATGTTTTTTTCTTTTCATTGGTTTTATTTTTCTTGTTTGCAGATTTCCGACGGGACGATCCTGTGCCGGGCGAAATATGGGGATAGGAATCACCCGCATCATCCCCATACCTGTGATCTCTGTTCGTACTTCCGGTATTCGTCTTGACCGTATTGTCTCCGAAATTCTGACCTCCGGACGTTCTCTGACTATCAGGTATATCGTACCCGGAATTCTGACCTCCGGCTGTCCTCTGACTATCCGGTATATCGTACCCATAGTTCTGACCTCCGGCCGTCCTCTGACTATCAGGTATATCATACCCGGAATTCTGACTTCCGGCTGTCCTCTGACTCCCGGTAAAGCCGTACCCGCGATTCTGACTTCCGGTGGAATCATCCCCGTACCTTCGGTTCCCGGATGTTCTTGCGCTTATGTGCGTTTCATCGCCCCGACCGCGAGCTGTTTTACCCGAAACAGCCACGTTATCATATATCAGCGGTGCGCCACATTTTTCACAAAATCTGTCGCCGTCGTCATTTTTATACCCACAATTCGTGCAAAACATGGGCATCACCTCCATCTTATCTGTCTATCGGCACTATTCTATATTGTTTATCCAGTCAAGCAGTTCCTGGATCTGTCGTTTGAACCGTCCGGGAAGGAGAAACAGAAGTACAGTAAATACCACCGTTCCTATTCCGCCAACTATAATAAGGATTCCTGCTGTAACTGACATTCCCTCTCCTCTCTCCCTACCACGTCAGGCTTTCGTTGTAATAGATCTCGAGCTGCCGCATGTCCTCGTCGTTACGGGAAGTTTCGGAGGAATATAGCTCTGACGCTTTTTGATAAAGCTCCCTGAACCTTGTATAGTCAGGTACCGAACTCTGATTCTGCGCTGACAGTTCAATATATGCCTGTGCCTCATAAGTCTGATACGATTGTGGATACCTATCCTGCATCTCCCGGGCTGTCGCAGAAGCTGACTGAATATCCGGATTCTGCAGATTAAGATAGCACATGATCAGATTATAATACCTCTGTGCAGTCCAACCATTATTTTCAATCATCTTCTCATAGATCTCTATCTGCCTTTCGATATAATAATCTTTGTCCGCAGCATTGTCCTGACTGCTCATCTGATCATACGCCTGCGCCAGCTGTTCGAGAACAGCCGTATTATAATCGTCGGAAAGCTCATCCACAGCTTTCTTTAACATATCGATCTTGTATTGGATATTTGCGGAATCGCTCCCCATATGATCATAACATTTTGCAGCACTTAAGTACGCTTTGGACTTCATGGTTTCATCCTCGAAATCCGCTGCAGCTCTCTGAAAATAATCCAGGGCATCCATAGGCAATCCTTCATAGTAGTTGATCTCTCCCTCTACATAATCTATGGCTGCAGCATCCAGGCCTTTCCCCCTGGCTTCATCAAGCGTGCTTTCCGCTCCGGTTATATCTCCGTTTCTGGCTAAAGCGATGGCATAATCACGGTAATGGTCCACGTTCTCCCCGCCGGAATCAATAGCCTGCTTGTAGCATTCCAGAGCACTTTGATAATCCCCCAGCTCATCGTAGGCGTAACCCTGCAGATAGTAGAGATCTGCCATACCGGTCTGTTTGGTGGAAACTGTCCTGTTATCGATCACGTCATCCTGTATGAACGAGATCAGGCGCCGGTAATCCGAACCCCGATGTGCCTGATCGGCCTGCTTTTTCAGACCTAACGCATAATAATAGTAAGCTGAAAGTTTTCCTGGTGAAAGATCTGTGGCTTCTTCATAATATTTCTCTGCATTCTCAAAATCGTTGTCTTCCACGCTCATCTGGATTTTACGGACAAGCACGTTATAATCTTTCGACGTATCTGTTTTTATCCGCCAGGCACCTGTTACTACTAAGGCAAGCGAAGCAATTAGCCCCACTATGCATAATCCATATGCGATTCGCTGTCTTCTTCTGACCCCAGGTAAATCAACGATAATCTCATCTCTGTGCCTGAGCGCAGAATAAAGGCTGTCAGCGGACTGATACCTGTCCGCGGGTGAAAGCTGCAGACAGCGCATAATGATCGTTGCAAAACTATCGCTGATATCCGGTCGAAAATCGCGGATATCCGCTATCTCTCCGGAACGGTCCGCCCGCGGCTTGCGTCCTGTAAGAATATGATAAATCGTAGCTCCAAAGCTGTAAATATCTGCTCTTTCATCAACCGAGCGCCATCTGCGAGGGTCAGAAACTTCCTGATTGTATTTTGCTGCAGCAATCTGCTCAGGAGAAGAATATCCCGGCGTGAAGCCGGATACGTTAGCTCCATATCCGGTCGTAGCAGATGAGATATTAAAATCGATCAGGCAAATATGTCCGTTTCTCATCAGTATAATGTTTGCCGGCTTCACATCCCCGTGAATAATCGGCGGCTTTTGCGTGTGTAGATAACGAAGTGTTTCACAGAGTTCTTTTGCCCATGCCACGACATGCCGCTCTTCAAATCTAACCCCTCTGTCAATATAATCCTTGAACGTATCTCCGGGAATATACTCCATCACGGTATAAATCGCACCGTCAATTTCCAGGAAATCGAGCACCTGGGGAAGATTTGGATTCTTCAGGTTTTTCAGAAGGTCTACCTCCACACGGGATTCAGACATATTCCCCGTGACGTTCTTCAGCTTTTTCAAGACGACATGCTTCTTGAGATTACGGTGATACCCCAAATAAACGACACCACCGCCGCCTTCTCCAAGTTTCCTTATAATAGTATAAGTATCCGGCAATCCTCTAAGCATAACTCCATCCTTCTTTATTATCTGGGCATCGCATTGATCGTCATGTTCCCCGGTGCACCGCTTGCCGTAGCGACAGCGATGTCGGAAGCTCCCGGCTCAACGCCGCCGATCCCGCCGGAAAGCGGATTCGGAGCTCCTTCCTGTTCAAGAGTGGCAGCCCAGCTTCCGCTCAGGCCGGCAGCGCCAACCTGGCCCTGGAACATACCGATGTCAGAGCCTGTGTTCCACAATGCGTTTACACTCGGAGAGGCATTTCCGGCCTGGTCCACATTCCAGAAATTAACCGTGCACATGTTTCCGTCAGCTCTTCCCGTGTGCGCCGAAGCAATTCCGATTCCCGCTCCGGTGCTGAAAACCACCTGCGAAGCATTATACATATCCGAAGCATTACCGAATCCTCCCTGACTCGATCCGCTTCCTGTTTTTACGACCTGGCCATTCTGAACAGCGTACAGGTCAAACGACATGGAGCCCGAATTAATGCTCACAACAACCAGCTTCTTCGAACCTGCAATATCCACGATCTTTGACGTGATTACCCCGTTTGCCGCGCCGGCATCACCGCTCGCCTGCGAGAATGTTGCGGGGAAGGATGCCTGCTGCTGTGTAAGGAGTGCAGTCTCATCTACCGGTGCCGGCGTATCACTCGTGGCTCCCGTCTGCGATGGGTCTGTTGTATCTGTAGGCTGCCCCATATTTTCCGGATTGGCGGGATCCACAGGCATATCCCCTGTTGTCGGATCCACCGGCTGACCTCCAAACGGATCTACCGGTTCACCTGTGACCGGATCTACCGGCTGACCTGTATTCGGATCCGGGACAAATGCCTGATCGGACTGCTGATCTTCGGTCTGATCCGTATACGTTTGATCAGTCTGCTGTTCTCCGGGCTGATCCGTGTACGTCTGATCAGTCTGCTGTTCTCCGGGCTGATCCGTGTACGTCTGATCAGTCTGCTGTTCTCCGGGCTGATCCGTATACGTCTGGTCTGTCGGCCAGCCTCCGGGCTGATCCGTATACGTCTGATCTGTCGGCCAGCCTCCGGGCTGATCCGTGTACGTCTGATCTGTCGGCCAGCCTCCGGGTTGATCCGTATATGGTTGGTCGGGCTGTTGATCTCCGGTCTGATTTGTCTGCATCCCCAACGGATCTACCGGCTCACCTGTGACAGGATCTACAGGCTGGCCTGTGGTCTCATCTATGATATAACCGTCCGGCTGCCCGTCTGTGCTCGAATCTTCCGTCGAATCGGCCGTCTGCCCGTCTGTACTCGAATCTTCCGGCGAATCGACTGTCTGTTCAGACGGATCGGGAGTCCCTCCCGGGAATGTCTCCCATTCTGTCTCCACGGTTGGATTGATCAACGAATCATCAAGTTCTTCAAGCTGGTCTCCGGTACCATCGGTTTGGTCTTCACTGCCGTCGGTTCCGTCTTCACTTCCGTCGGTTCCGTCTTCACTGCCATCGGTTGCGTCTTCACTACCGTCGGTTCCTTCTTCACTTCCGTCGGTTCCGTCTTCACTTCCATCGGTTCCTTCTTCACTGCCGTCGGTTCCTTCTTCACTGCCGTCGGTTCCGTCTTCACTTCCGTCGGTTCCGTCTTCACCACCGTCGGTGTCTCCTGCTGCCGCTTCTGCGCTTTCATTAGTCTTATAATGGAGGTCTTCTTCACCCGGTTCTTTGTACGCGCTCGTATATAAAAGCTCCTCTCCCGTGCAGACATTACTCACTCCATTAGAGAGCGGATTCGTCACGTTAGAAATATCTCCTTCGGGATCACTGTTTTCTGCAGAGATCTCCTCAGCCATATTATTCACCCAACTTGTATCGTTCCCTGATTCCTCCAATGGACTTGTAATTGCTTCGGGTTCATTGACGTTGACTGTCTTAGATTCATTGACAGAAACTTTCAAATCATCCCCAAAAGTCATTGTCGTCAGTGTTGTTCTGGTCTGAGGATTACCCGATCCATCATCCTCACCGATAACATTGGTAAGGATATGAACGCCCAAATCATCGACGAAACAGCTCTGTGTCCCTTTATAACACTTATCTATGATAGTGCTGCCAAAATTTTGCGGAGATTTTATTATTCCTTTACTCACTACATTGTTCTTCTCTACAACAAGCAACTCTGCCGTAAGCAGATAGTCACCGTCTGCTCTTGATACTACCATTTCCGGATGTTCATCATTGTTCAAGTCAGTGAACTTTTTTCCCACCCTTGCTCCGGCATTCCCGTTGATTTCATCCGGTGTTCCACCGCTATTTGCAAGGAAGTAATTCATTAGCATCTCTTCTTCAGTTTCATCCGGCGGCGGAACGGGGGGAGGGGTTATCGTATCAGGTGGGGTTATCGTATCAGGTGGGGTCATTGTCACAGGCGGAGAAACAGGGGGCGGCGTAGGACCGTCCGGGACGACCGGCGTAGGACCATCAGGAGGTGTCTGCGTTGGCGGTGCCTGCGTTGGCGGCGCCTGCGTTGGCGGCACTGTAGTCCCCGTGCCCCCACCCGAAGTCTGAGACGGCGCCGGCGTAATCGTAGGCACAGCCACCTGCTGTGCCACATTATTATAGTGGGGCACCGCAGATGCAGGTATCGGTGTCGGATTCTTCTGCGCCTGCTGCAAATACCTGCGTGCCTCCTCCGGCTTATTCTGATTCTGATAGGTTTCCGCCAGACCGATCTCCGCCTCAGGACTCGGTTTGTCTCCGCCCAAATCCAAAGCCTTTTTGAAGCAGACCTCCGCCTGTTCATAATCCTGTTCATTGAGAGCCCGATAACCGAGGTTAATCTGATCCCTGATCTTCGAACTCTTATCTCCCATCAAAATAATGGAGCACACGATGATGACCACCGCACTCGCCGCACAGATTGCAACGGGAACAGCGATCAGACGGCTCCTGCTCTTTGTTTTTTTTCTGTCCGGATACAGCGGATTTCCGCAGTACAGACAGGTTTTATTCTTTCCGGTATTTTCCCGATTACATCTTGGACACTTCATAAGTTTCTCCTGTTTCCTGAATTCAGGATTTATTGATCTCGAACATAAATTCTTCGTCGGCAAGCTGGATACGGCACTTCTCCGGAAGTTCCTCACGCACTCCCGGCTTTACGCGTCTGCCATCCACATAGGTATAATTGCTGGAGCCCATATCCTCTATACTAAAGCCTTCTTCTGACCGTCTGATCACACAGTGAACCCGGCTGATCGCAGGATTTCCCATGATACACAGATCGACAGACCGGCTTTTTTTACCGATATAGCATTCAGCCCGGTCTATCGTAAAGATCTCGCGAGTGCGAATGCGTGTAAATGCGGCAGAAAATTCTCCGTTTCTCCTGAGCTTCATTGTGGGTTCGTCATCAGGAACAGCAGGCTCCCAATCGTCCTCTTCGGCACCATATCGATAGAGCGGCAGACAGATAAGCCGAATATCTCCGGTCATCTCATCCACAAACATCAGCCTGCGTTCTGTGACGATCTCATTTACAGGGACTCCGGTTCCTTCCAGTTCGCGAAGTGCCCGATCTATGCGCTTGTCCATGTCGCGGAGTTCCTGCGGATCGGCCTCCTGTTCCCAGGCAAGCAGGTTTATGGCACTCGAAATGTCATAGCAAAGGTCCCTGCCGTCCATCGTTTCATCGATGGATACCGGAAGCAGATGCAGCCTCTCCTCGGAACTCCGTATAAGGCTGCAAGTGTCCCTGTCCAGTCTCTCACTGCTGCCGACAGAATAACGGACCAGACACCTGCCTCCCGAATAATCAAAAACAAAATCCATGAAGGACACTCCCTTCTATTTTAATAATTCCCGCCGTTTTTTATTCACCCTTTTTGATATTCCGAAGGATCAAAATACTGATCAGGGCAAATACGACCACAAAGGCCAGAAGGATAAGCCACGCTTTCACGATATGACCGCCTGTATAATCAAAAAAAGCCTCATTATACGTTCGCGTAAACTCGTGCCCATCCTGTTCTATTATGTCCGTAAGCGAGTTGAGATCTGCAGTAGTTCCATATCCTTCCATAGACCAGCGGCAAACGGCAAACCAGGAGATATATTTAGTCGCTCCTTCCAGTTTAAAAAGAAGGCCGGAAAAAAGGATCTGCGGCATAAGCAGGATCGGGGCTACCGTCATTGCCCTGTCGGGATTTTTGAACATAGCGGAGGCAAAAAGGCCCATTCCCGAAGCTGCAAGTGCAGTTAAAAACGTGGTGATAAAAAGCTCGATCACGGGATGGATGATCACACCGTTTTCGGGATAACCTACCCCAACCGCAAAAACTGCAACAAGGAAGATCGATTCGACCAGGCACAAAAGACCCAGCACCAGAAATTTGGATATAATATATGGGATCAGATGAAGTCCGGTCATATATTCACGCCGCAAAACTACCCGCTCTTTACATATTTCCTGGATCGCATTAAGTGTTCCTATCCAAAAAGCGGAACACGAAAGCGCAAACAGGAGCGATTTGGTAATTCCATGTCCATCGGCCTCAAACTGCTTTCCGTTCGCCACAAGAGAAACCAGCAAAGCAAGCAGCGGGGCCTGCAAAAGCACCAGCATCAGCCTCTGTCTGTCATTCACAAGGAGCCGCAGATATCTCGAGCTGAGGACTCCGACCTGGCGCACCGCACTGTGCTTGTTAGCTTTCTCATCCTGTTCTTCGGACGGTGCATTTTCGTAGAACTCCATGCGCGAAGATGCTTTCTGATCGTACTTTCTTCGCCAGTATTCGGCATTGTCCGTGATCATATTGTAGACGTCTACAAGATTGTCCACTTCGAAGAATCGCTCGGCCTCCTTCATATTGCCGAAGTAACAAAGATTGCCTCCTTTTCCCATAAACACGATCTTGTCGCAGTTTTGCAGGTTGAGCGTACTGTGCGTGACAAGGATGATCGTCTTGCCGTCCGAGGTCATTTTTTTGAGCGTGTTCATCAGGTTTCTCTCGGTGCCGGGATCGAGGCCCGAGGCAGGTTCATCAAGGAAGAACAGTTTCGGGTCGGAAAGAAGCTCTACAGCGATGCTGGCTCTCTTTTTCTGACCTCCCGAAAGGCGACGGATCATCGTGTCTTCTTTGCCTTCCAGCTCGACCATTTTGATGACGCGCTCAACACGCTGAGCCCGCTCATTCGCGGTCGTATCATCGGGAAGGCGCAGCTTAGCGGCATACGTCAGCATGGACCTCAGCGTCAGGTTGTCGTAGACGATATCCTGCTGCGGAACATAGCCGATAATGTTCTTGAGCGAATCATAGGTATCATACAGTTCTTCACCGTTGATCAGAACCTGTCCGCTCGTCGGTTTGCTGTATCCGCTGATGGCGTTCATCAGGGTCGTTTTGCCTGCTCCCGACCCGCCGATGATGGCTACCAGTTCTCCCGGTTTGATCGAAAGAGTGACATCGTTGCAGATCGTCAGCTGCTTTCTGCCTTTTCCCACCCTTTTAACGATATTCCGTGCATCCACTCCAAGACCGCTGCGGTAGGTACACACAAACAGCATGCCCGAGCTGAAAATGATCTTTGTGTCGAGGATGATGATGATATCTTTTTCGTAAAGTCTGGTCTGGCCCTTCAGCCTTCGCCTGTTCAGGAACAGGCCGTTGGTGCTGTTCAAGTCTTTAATGTAATAATAACCGTCACGCCCCAGAATGATCTCGGCATGCCGTTTGGAAACGCCTACATGGTGCAGGACCAGATTACAATCTTCGGACCGGCCGATCACGCAGCGCCTGCCCGGATTATATCTCTCCCACTTGGTGTTTTCTCCCCGGCTTGACGGCAGAATGAGCACTTCTTCCTCAATCTTGCCGCTGCCGTTTTCGATACGTATGATGTCACCGCCGTTCAGGACGCTTCGGGTTATCTTTTTTCCGTTTCGGTAAATACCGTTTGTACTTTTGACTTCCTCTATCTCGACAGTCCCGTCGGGATAAATCTTAAATACTCCGTGAACGCCCCGTGAAACCGATTTTGCATGCAGATCAATATCCGCAATATCCGTGCCAAATGGGCGTCCGAATGTGACAGAATTTTTTCCGAAACTTTCCAGATCAACCTGATATGGCTGTTGTGCCCCGTCAAAAATGGTGATCACTGCTGCTCTTCCGCCCGCACTGGGCCTTTTGTAACCGCTTCCCTTCGGCATTATGACTGTCTTTGTGCCGTCATCCATGCTCATAATATGTATTCCTTCCCCTGCTTCCGGCCGATGGCGGCCAGATGGTGTTTTTTATGATTTTGTATCTGTTTGATCGATTATTCTGATTATATCAATAAGAAGCCAGACTATTTACCAAGTTTAATATAGATACTCCCCAAACTGTAGCAAACAGGATGCTCAATACAAATAAGATAATCTCCAGAAGAAGAACGCCTCTTGCATAATTGACCAGGTTGATGTTCTTCACCGCCCCGCACGCGAAAACGATCAGGCAGATAAAACCTGCAAGCGGAATGCCAAACAGAAGGGTAAATCCCATATATGCCCACATGCTGAGCGGATCGGCCGAATAGCCCGCAGGTACATTGGTAGAAGATGAAGATGCGGGAGAATAGCCGCCACCGGGATATCCGCCTCCGCCGTAGCCGCCTCCGGAATATCCGCCTCCGGAACGACCGCCTCCGGAACGGCCGCCTCCGGAATATCCGCCTCCGCCGTATCCGGAATCCAGACTGTTGCGCTCACGCCCGCTGCGGCCGCTCCCACCGTAGCCATAGTCATCACTGTCAAAGCCGCCGCCTGCGCTGTATCCGCCGCGATCATATCCCGAATCTCCGGAAGTGCCATAAGAAACCGTATCATCCGGCTCATACGAATCCGCCGGAGCCGTAACTTTTCGAATAGCGCTCAGCTCATACCCACATCCACGGCAGTAGGAAGCACTGTCCGGATTGTCAGTCCCACATTTTTTGCATATCATAACTTTCCCTCCATTTATCCATTGATCCATTGATCATTGTGTTTTTCAAAGGCAGCCGGCGATCCGCTGCCTGAAAGCCCGGCTCTCAGTCTTTCAGTAAGATCATGCCTCCCGGCCTGCCCTGATCATCAGCATTGTTACCGCCGAGAACATTGCCCCGGCAAGAAGGACCATGCACGCTATTCCGGGGCGCAGCCTGGTGAACGAAGCCAGATTTGATGCTTCGGAACCGATCCATTTTTCCAGTTTCGTTATCGCACCGGAAAGCGGTTCCACACTTTTAGCCTGAAGCATGCAGATCACACGGACCCCAACAGCAGCCCCTATGTCGATCAGGCAGGTTATTACAACCATGACCGTTTTCAGGATCTCGGGCGGAGTAAGACAAAAAATAAAACACAGCAGATTCATGAGGGCCGCCGCCGCTATGCATGCGCAGATGGCATATAGACCCATTCTCAGCTCTTCGATCTTCTGTTTTACTTCTGCGATATCAAAACCGGATACTTTTCCGACCATATCGCCGATCAGCCCGCTTTCATCCGTCACGGCCCGGAATACGTCGTTTTCAAGCACTGTATCCAGGCGCTTTGCCTGCACATATACTCCCCGGACATCCCACACAGTCTTTGCTGCCAGAGTCTCGGAATAGACCGAAACCAGCGGCAGGAAAACCACAAATACGCAAATCAGGGATACCAGGGCGATCATATACCACCGGAAATCCTTTTTTCTCTTTCGCTGTGTTCTCGGCGGACGATAGTTCTGCGGTGCGGGGGTGCCTCTTCTGCCCGGCCGCGTGCCTTCATGATAGCCGCTTCGCATCCGCACGGGCTGCCTCTGTGCCGATGACGCAACGTATCCGCACTTCGGGCATATTCTGTCAGTTTGCGGATGATCAAATCCGCATTTTCTGCAAATCATAAACTGAATTAGACTCCTTCCTCTTCATGTCTGACCGGAGCACTGTCTTTCTTCTCCGGCCGGTTTCCGCTTTATCTTGCGGATCCGGACATGCGTCCGATGTGACTGTTGACCATTTTATCGATCACAGGTATTCTCATATTCTTATATTTGAGGGCCATAAATCCCGACAGGATCAGGAAAAGATCACGGACAAAATAGACAATATATTTGAGCATGTCCAGAATATCTCTGAAGGCAGATCCCGTAACCTTATTATAAAATCCTCCTTGTGAGACCGTCGACAGCAGCATATTGATGATATTCACCATCACATCTTTAAAATAGACCAGCAGGTTGATGAAACCTAAAAGCAGCGCAAAGCAGATAATGATCGTCACTGCTTTTAAGGCGACTGCACGAAGCCACTGTTCTTTTTCTCTGATCAGGACATAGCCCGCCAGCAATACCGTTATCACCGGCATGTTGCTGATAAGGCCGGACCAGTAGATCAGCGCGGCGAAAAACGCCACTGTGATGCCGATCCCGGTCATCTGAGAAGATGCCATCTCCCTCTGACGCCTGTTGGAATGGGGCGGTCTCATGGGAGGCGTTTCCCTTACGGGTACTCTCTCGGTCTCGATGTCTCCGCCGCCGTCATCTGTGGGTGTACCGCACCACGGACAGACTGTTTCCGCATCATCGATCACTTTTCCGCATTTTCCACAATACATCTGTAACCCTCCTTATTCTGTAAGCCTTCGGCTTTTGTACACATACCGGTAATAATTATACCATCATCCCGGTTGTATTTCCACATATTATAGCACGCATCTTCCGCACTTCTGTTTCTGAAAATTTAATAATTGGTTATATTGACATAATTCTGAAGGCATACTATGATTTTATCATACCGGTTAACAAAAGGTGGTGACAGTAATGAACATCCTTTTCTTTTTGATACCCAAAAGTGAAGTGGCCTACATAAGCGAATCCGAAACTCTGCGTCAGACACTGGAAAAGATGGAAAACCGCAAGTATTCCTGCATTCCGCTCCTCAGTGAAGAGGGAAAGTATCTCGGCACCATTTCGGAGGGAGACCTGCTCTGGGGGCTCAGACATCTCAATCTGACCGACTCCCGCGATACCGAAGGCATATCCATCATGGCTGTGCCGAGGCGTGCGACCTACAAGCCTGTCAGAGTAAGCGCAAACATCGAAGACCTCTTTGACTGTGCCATTAATCAGAATTTTGTCCCCGTCCTCGATGATATGGGCTATTTTATCGGGATCGTGACGCGCAAGGATATCATGAAATATGGATACAGTTTGCTAAAGAAGAGAAAAGAAATATAAAAAGACAAAAGTAAAAGCCGGGAGCTTCTTCGTTTCGGAAGAAGCTCCCGGCTGTCTCTTTTTTTATTCCCGGATCAGAGCACCTTTGAAAGGAAATCCTTAAGTCTTTCATTCTGTGCTTCAGAGAAGAATATATCCGGACGATTGTCTTCTTTGATCACGCCTTCGTCGATAAAAATCGCTCTCGACGCCACCTCACGCGCAAATCCCATCTCGTGCGTTACAACGACCATCGTCATGCCCGTCTTTGCCAGCTCACGCATAATCTCCAGAACCTCACCGACCATCTCGGGATCGAGAGCCGATGTCGGTTCGTCAAAAAGCATCACATCAGGGCTCATCGCCATGGCGCGCGCGATCGCGATCCTCTGCTTCTGTCCGCCCGACAGCTGCGCGGGATACGCGTCTGCCTTGTCGGGAAGCCCGACTCTCTGAAGAAGCTCTTCTGCTTTTCTGTTCGCCTCTTCTTTGCTCATGATGCCCAGCTTTACGGGTGCAAGCGTGATATTCTTTTTGATGGTAAGATGCGGAAACAGATTGAACTGCTGAAAGACCATACCGATCTTGCGCCTGATATGGTTTACATCCACGCCCGGTCCCGTGATCTCGGTCCCCTCAAAGAATATTTTGCCTCCTGTCGGCTCCTCGAGCAGGTTGAGTGAACGCAGAAACGTGGATTTGCCGCAGCCCGAAGGCCCTATGATCGCTACCACTTCCCCTTTTCGGATCTGCGTCGTGATCCCCCGGAGCACACGATTGTCCCCAAAATGCTTTTCAAGCCCCTGAATATCGAGCAGTACTTCACCGTTCATTTTTTCTCAGACTCCTCTCCAGTTTTCCGAATACCCACGTAAGGAAAACGACAATGACCAGATAGATCGCCGCGCCGGCAAGGAGCGGGAACATATAGTCGTAGGTCTGGCTGCTGATCAGCTGCGTTCCATACGTAAGGTCGCGAAGCGAGATCGCGATACAGATCGATGTTTCCTTCAGCAGAACGATAAACTCGTTGGTCAGTGCCGGCAGGACATTCTTGAAAGCCTGCGGGATAATGACGAACGCCATCGTCTGCGGATAAGAAAGGCCCAGCGACCTTCCCGCTTCGTTCTGGCCGGGATCGATCGACATGATGCCCGACCTGACTATCTCGGCGACGTAGGCCGCGGAGTTCAGTCCGAATGCGATAAACGCCGAGAGCATCGGTCTGGAGATCGAACTGAAAATGACAAAGTACACGATCAGCAGCTGAACAGTGGTCGGTGTTCCACGGATGACCGTCAGGTACAGTTTACAGATGACATTGAGGACTTTAAGATGGCCTGTCGTATCATGGGTAGACCGGATGATCGCGATCAGAAAGCCAAGGGCAATGCCGATGGCGGCGGCCACTATAGTAATAAGAAGCGTGTTCTCAATGCCCGATACCAGATACTGATATCTGTTTTTTTCAATAAAGTTTAACGAAAAACGTTCCCCGAAAGTCAATTTACATACACCTCACTGTGTTGCTGCCGCCGATATCACTCTTTAACAATGATAACCTGGCGAGCTGTTGTATAGGAATCGGTAAAGTCGATGTTTTTCAGACGGTCCTCGGTGACGGTCATGCCGGCGATACCCACATCGGCCTTGCCTGTCTGTACGGCATTGATGATGGAGGCGAATTCCATGTCATCGATCTGAAGCTCATATCCGAGGATATCGCAGATAGCCTGGGCCATATCGGCATCGATACCTACGATCTCTTCGCCGTCCATGTACTCATACGGCTCAAAAGCGGCGTTGGTTGCCATGATGAGTTTGCCGTTGGAGCGGTCGACATCTTCCGGAGACTCGTACGGATGTGTGCCGGCTTCCTCACCGATATAGTTGGCGATGATGTTATCGAGTGTTCCGTCTTCCTTAAGCTGTGCAAGAGCTCCGTTGATCGCTTCTGTCAGCTCGGGTCTGTCCTTGGAAACCGCGATAGCGTACTCTTCAAGAGCAAAGTCCTCGTCGAGGATCTTAAGGCCTTCGTTCGCTTCGACAAATTTCTTTGCCGGCTCGTAGTCGATGACCACACAGTCAACTTTTCCCTGAACCAGAGCCATGACAGCCTGTGCGCCTTTGGAGAAACGCTCGATCTTTGTTCCGGCCTCGTCGCCTTCATAATCTGTGACGTAAATATCGCCTGTAGTTCCCATCTGAACACCGATCGTAGCTCCTTCAAGGTCATCTACCGACTCCACAGCTGCGAAAGCGCCGGTCTGCATTGCCAGAGTCATAACTGCGCAAAGTCCGAATGCTGCTGCCCTTTTCATCATCTTCATCATATTTTCCTCCTTGAATTTCGCATAAAAATGCAGATTTGATGAATAAAAATCATCATCAGTCTATTCTAGCAGATTCTGTATGAAATGCAAGAGAAGACTTGCAGAAACATCCGGCATTTTTTATAATTCCTTTATGAAAATTATGGAAGCGGAGCACAAAACCGCTTTCCGGCAGGCCAAAACAGATGAATACAGGAGAATAAACATGAAATTTACCAAAATGCACGGGATCGGAAACGATTATGTCTATGTGAATTGCTTTGAGGAAGAGGTAAAGGATCCCGCCTCGGTTGCCCGCTTTGTAAGCGACAGGCATTTCGGCATCGGATCGGACGGGCTCATCCTCATCTGTCCGACAGAAAAGGCGGACTGTGAGATGAAAATGTACAATGCAGACGGCTCTCTCGGGGCGATGTGCGGCAACGGAATACGGTGCGTGGCCAAATATGCCCACGATCACGGCATTGTCAATAAGGAAGAGATCACTGTAGCGACGGGGAGCGGGATCAAGAGGCTGTTTTTGACCACAGAAAACGGGAAGGTAAAGACTGTGCGCGTGAACATGGGCACGCCCATACTCGCACCCGGGGATATCTCTGTGCTCTCTTCTCTGCCGCAGATCGTCGATGAGCCTCTTTCTGCGGGAGATATGGATGTCAGGTTTACCGCTGTCTCGATGGGCAATCCTCACGCGGTCATTTTTATGGAAGGGATAAGTGAGCTTGATCTGCCGAAGATCGGGCCGAAGTTTGAGAACCATGAGCTGTTCCCCGACCGTGTCAACACCGAGTTTGTCGAGATCGTCGGTGAGCAGGAGCTGAGAATGCGCGTGTGGGAGCGCGGTTCGGGGGAGACTCTCGCCTGCGGTACCGGCGCCTGCGCGGTCGCTGTGGCGGCGGTCTTAAATAACCATGTCAGTGCGGATAAGCCCGTCACCGTGCATCTTCTGGGCGGAGATCTGGAGATTATGTGGGACAGGACAGAGAATACCGTCTATATGACAGGGCCTGCGACAGAAGTTTTTGAAGGTGAGATCGATTTTTAAAAACTCATAACAAATTTACAATTCGCTTCATTTATAATGGAGTAAGAAACGGAGAGACTGCACTGCAGGGCAAAGCGAACGGTTTCGCAGATAAAAAATAATTTTGCACAGTTTGACATAAGTCCCTTGACACTTCGGTGTCCAAATTGCATAATAAAAGCAGATAAACCTGTGGAAAGAAGGAGGTACTCATCATGAAGAGATCAATCAGAAAAACCATTCTGGCAGCTATCCTTGCTGTCGCAACCGTATTTGGTGCTGCTGCAGCAACAATTGCGGCAACATCGGTGAACGCAGAAGCCGCCACCAAAACCTATACCGAAACCCGTTACTCATGTGTGCAGTCCGGATACCTTGCACTCCGTACAGCACCGTACTGGAGCGACAGCAACATCATCTACCAGATCTGGACCAACGGCACCGAGCTTTGCATGACCGGCCAGTATTCAGGCGACTATGGCTACTGCTACTGCCCGAAAGCAGGAATGTACGGATGGGTTAACGTGAAATACACCTACGGTGCAGGCTCGGCACCCAGCACAAGCTCGAGCACATGCTACGCAAGCACCCGCTACTCCTGTGTGTCATCCGGATACCTTGCACTTCGTACAGCGCCTTACTGGAGCGACAGCAACATTATCTATCAGATCTGGACCAACGGCACAAAGCTTTGCATGACCGGCCAGTATTCCGGCGACTACGGATACTGCTATTGCCCGGCAGCAGGAATGTATGGATGGGTTAATGTAAAATATACCTATTCATAATGATTGACAGTCTTCAAAAAGCCTAAACAAACATCTGTGACGATCATTCAGAACGCACATATAAAACAGGCCGGAGTTCAACAGAACTCCGGCCTGTTTTTTTCATTCCGGGCAAGTCAGCTTTTATCGGTCCTCTGTACAGGCAGTGCTCCAATTGTGTTCTGCGGTGTAGTGATGCCTGCACTCCGGGGGTAAGGATTTATTCATAAAACTGCTCTCTCACGCTGTCTCTTTCGTCTTTCCGTCCTTCTCCGGTTCCTCAAATCTGTCAATCGTATTCTCGATACTGTCCATATGATACTTGAGAAGCAGAAGCTGCGCCTGTTTTTCGGGATAATACTCTTCCGCTTTTTCGAACAGCGGATAGATCCATCTGTGGGTCTCCTCCAGATAATGCATTATCTTTTCATATGGAAATCCTGTAGCCATATCCGAAACATTGCTGCTTCGGTCCAGCAGCTTGACGATCACAGCGGCAGGATTCTCCGCGATTGCGGAATAATACTTGCTTCTTCCCGCCTCGGTGTAGCCGGTCTTTCGGTCACGGGTCAAAAGCCGTACGACCAGGCGCACATCTTCCTCAACGGGAAGCTCCTGTTCTGTGACATTGCAATCCTCAATTACATCGTGGAGAAGGCAGGCTGCAACGATCCCATCGTCATCGAACCCCAGCGCAATAGCCTGCACCGCAACCGTCATTGGGTGACAGATATACGGGAGGTGGTCACCTCCGCTCCGATACTGTCCCTTATGGTGCTGAAGCGCAAATTCCAGAGAAGCAAGAGTCTGGGGCATGTTTCTCTCTTTTGCAAAATCAGTGATAGTCTCATGGAGCCTTCTTTCCTGCGCGTGTACATTCGTGTTGGTCCTCTTCGTTTGCTTCATGAGTATCCTCCCGTCTCCGGCCGAAAGCCGGGTGAAAACGGTGTCATTCCGGTGATCATATATAGTGAGAAATGTGTACTTCCCCATCTATAGTATATCGCAGAAAAGAAGAAAAAGATTAAACAAATTGTGTCCAATTTGTAATTTTTATATGTATATGACTATCATAACACAGTTCGGCGCGGATTTTATCGAAAAACCACTTTTTTGGCACTTTGCCGAAAAAATATGTTAAAATGTCAGGCAGCCCATTGTTTTTTTCGGGACCGAATTTTCATTATTTTGGAGCATATATATGAACAGAACCCTGAGCTACACCGTTACCGCCCCGGACGCAGGCATCCGCACCTGGCAGTTTCTTCGCCGCAGAGGATTCTCGCACAGAAACCTGACCGATCTTCGCAAATATCCTGAAGGGGTTACCGCCGACGGCCACCTCCTCCGGATGAAGGATATTCTTAAAGAAGGCATGCAGATCCGCATCGAGATCATCGAAAGCGAGTCGTCCCCCAACGTAGTGCCTGTGGAGCTTCCGCTCGACATCCTCTATGAGGACGAGGATATCATCGTGCTTAACAAGCCTGCCGGCATGCCCCTGCATCCCTCGCGCGGAAACTATCTGAATTCCCTGGCCAACGCCCTGGCCTTTTACTACATGAAGCAGGAAAAGCCCTTTATCTTCCGCTGTCCTAACAGGCTCGACCGCGACACCTCCGGCGTGACCGTCGTCGCCAAACATATGGTCAGCGGCAACATGCTGGCTACAATGGTGGCAAACCGCGAGGTCACCAGGGAATACCTGGCGATCGTAAAAGGGCAGCTTACCCCCGCCGAAGGGACGATCGATGCGCCGCTGTCCCGCGAGGACGGGCCTACGATCAAACGCTTTGTCGATCCCGAACACGGCGAACGCGCCGTCACGCACTATCGCACCGTAAGCTTCCGAAACGGACATACGCTGGTCGCCCTGAAGCTTGAGACCGGGCGCACCCATCAGATACGCGTCCACATGAAATATATCGGGTATCCTCTGATCGGCGACTATCTCTACAATCCCGATATGTCGCATATCGGTAGGCAGGCGCTTCATTCCGCTCACATGAGCTTTGCGCACCCGATCACGGGCGAACCGCTCAGCTTTTCTGCACCGCTGCCGGAGGATATGGCGCGGGTGCTTCAGTGAAACAGGGGGATGAGTACTTGGGGACGTATCTTTTTGACTCATTTTTGCGCGCAAAAATGAGTCAAAAAGATACGGCCCCAAGTACTC
>CADCPK010000505.1 GCA_902803215.1 uncultured Lachnospiraceae bacterium | reverse complement strand
AGGTCCGACAGGAGGTTTTCCTTCAGATTCCGGTATCGTGATTACCGGTATCGGTCCTCCCTCATGAACCTGCACCTTTTTTCCTGCTTTAGCAATTGCAGAAAAATCATATGCTTTAGTCGTATCTCCTCCAAACATGCTTATCTGCCCTTCAACCCCTTTGTCGACTTTCTTGAACCCTTTCTTAACATTTGAAGGATTGGCTGTCCACCTTTCATAGGATGGCGTCTCATACGGGTCATCATCCACATAGGCCGGGATAGTGCCACCTTCCTCTGCTTGCAGGTTTTCTATGACTTTTTTGACCGCATCCGTATCATAGTATGGTAGGTAAAGCCTGACGTCATTCAGGGACATATCAACTTTTATTCTTCTCTGCAATGGTGTCCTTACCATTCTTCCGAGAAGCTGTGCGATATTAGTATATTCGTCAACCTTCCTGAATGACATCATTGTTTCTGCCCGCGGACAATCCCATCCTGTTGAAAGGTTCTCCTTGAAGAATACGACTTTTATTCTGTGATCCTCTGAGATTTCCGAAGCATTGACATGATGGATTGTCAGTCCATTTATCACAAAATCTCCAATATCCCCAAAGGAATGTACAACTTCGTTTTCATTAAAACGTATACCGAGTGTCTCTTCTATCGTAGCCAGACAGTCTTCCAAATTAGTGTCCGAGATTTTGTCTCCGGATCCGTTTCTTACTTGTACTACAAATACTGGATCAACATTTGTATCATGCTGCGTTTTGCAATACTGATCCCAATGTAGACACTTATCCGCCCATTCAAGCGCAGCAGCCTTAAGGATTGTCATATCATTGTGCGCTGACAGATCTTCCGGATGTGTAATAATGATTCTGTCCTTCAACAATCCGGATGAGCGCACTTCCTCCGGAGAGACATCAACCTTTAACAACGCGGACTGTGTCCCTGCAATCAGATTATTGAAACGTTCGATTGTCGCGCTCATTCCTATAACAACGGGCATTGGAGACAGACCATCCTTCTCGCTTCCTTTAATGAACTTCTGCATGATTGTTGTCGCTCTGCCCGCCTCTGTATCACGCATTCCCCTGTGAGCCTCATCAATAATGAAATAGAATCTATCAGCCTTCTCTTTCGCTGTGTTTTCAAGCGTTTCCCATATAGTGTATTGCCTATCGTCCGAATGCGACGTCAGTCTTCCCTTCTTGCCAATTTTCTGTGTGTTCAGGAAGTAGATATTGCCATCCTCCAGCGTTTCCATGTCAAATGTATCGTCTTCAATCACAACACATTGACTGACTTTGATCTTATCTGACTTAAAATCAATTTTATCTTTTGATTGTTGGTTTAACTCGGGCGAATCAGACAACCATACAAAGATTGCATCTGGCTGCGCATCGAAGCTGACCATCTGCTTATGTACATCATCATACTTCGACATGCCATAGAAGATATCCTCCATCAGCTGAGTCATAATGATCGTTTTCCCCGCGCCAGTCGGGGCAGTAAACGATACGACCTGAGGATCCAGATCTTCTTTATAGTTTCGTAATGCACTCGCTAACCTTCTGCGTAATGCAATCTCAGCTTTTTCCTGAAACGGTATCAAATCCAAAAGCATCTTTTATCTCCTCGCAACATTAATTCTGAAGTTATCTAAATAATCACGATACAACTGACATGTTTCTGTAACATGCAGCCCGTTCGCCATTTCTCGGTACCCATCCTCACTGTCAGTAATGATAAATACCATGTTAATATCGGTTGCCTGGTTTACCTTATCCTTAAATTCCGAATAAGCCCTTTCATCAATCAGTATTGCCATCCTATTCTCGTGCAAAATCATCATATCCGGAATCACATCATCTTTTTTCAATGCAGGACATGGACCGACACAGTCATTCTTCATCCACAGAGTAGGCAGCATTTCCCTGAACTGCCTTCCTAATGCAATTTGTGTTTTATCTAAAAACCCGAGTCTGAAAAACGCTGCATTTGCATTAAACCCATCGGACATCGGAATATCATTTCCAAGGTAGTTCCCTTTTAATGGGTTCCCATTAATGTCGCGTCCATTGATACTGCAAACTGTACGCGGCCATGTAACATATCTGGCAATTCCAAGATTTTCCCAAACATTATCACCAGGCTTGTATCCCTTTTCGTTTAATGTCTTTGCTTCATCTACCGAGACTTCATTATTTGTAACTAATATTGTTCTGCGATGTCCACCATCCGCCGCATTTAAAAGGTTAATTGCATGAAGTGTTGTGCCGGATCCAGCAAAAAAATCTACTATTAATGCTTCTGGTTTGTTTTCGACAAAAAATCTCAAAGTATCTTGTACTGCGTATAATGATTTTGGGAAAGCGAATTTTTTCCCGCAAAGAATATTAGAAAGCAATGTTGAGCCATATGCCGAAGCATCATGCGATGCAATTTTCCATTGTGTTGGAGCAACCCATGCCGCTTCTCCAGCATCTTCTTTTTTATAGGCGATCATACTTCCATCTTCAGCAAATCCGCTGATTTCATATAATCCATCTAAAACCTTTTGGTACTCTCCATCAGGTAAGTAGTTTACTACAAAGCCATAGTCAGTAGCCCTTCCTAATCGAATCCTGCCTTGTGAAATTCTATTTTTTAACTCCTGCGGCCCAACTTGCCAACAGCCTTCGTCTCCGTTTGTACGCAAAGGTAATATTTGAACTAGCCCTTCTATCTCCACATCCCGCGACTGAGTTTGAGGCATAACATCGCCTACTTTAACAATTTTATGAAGCGTAGGATCTGCATAAATAGCATAATATAATCCTGGACGTTCAGATCTTGATGAATGAGATCCACGCCTCATCATCGAAGTCCATCCCGGTTCTTTTGGTCCGTTATTTTTGCTGTCATCATTATTTGATGCGGTTTTTATTGCAGAAGGTGACCATTCATTACCTAATGGCAATGCATCAGGCGAAGCGTTCCCTAACATAACAAAGAAAATATATTCATCTGCTTTTTTAAAACCCTGAAGGGATGACACCCCTTTTGGATTAATAATGGTACTCACCATCTGCAGATAAGAACCAGTAAACATTTCTTCAAGCAAGCAACCAAGATGTAGGTACTCTTTCTCATCAATTGTTACAATTAATACAGATTCTTTCGGATTAAGAAGCTTCTTCGCTAATTTTAGCCGTCTTTCCATAAACGATAGCCACTTGCTATGTCTGTACGAATCATTGCTATCAACATAGTCGTTATTATATTTCCAATCTTTTGCTCCTGTATTGTACGGCGGATCAATGTATATGCAATCGACTTTCCCTGCGTAAAGATACTCCAGTAACTGGAGCGCATGATAATTATCCGCCTCAATCAATGTATGCCATAAATCACTGTCCGGTGCATTGCACACCGTATCAATTGGTTTGAGGTACGGATAAATTGGATCACCAAATTGAGCAACTGTAACCAAATCATCATTTTGGAGTTGGCGTTCTTCATTAGATTCTTTGTTGACGCATGTAACAGTATTTGTTTCCGCGTCAATGCTCGTAACAACATAAATATCAGAGATCTCGCCTTGTTTCTCCGCAACAAGGGCACCCTGCTTTATAGGAATATCATATAATGGTGTTGCCTCAGGAAGATGCTCCTCAAATACAAGGCCAAACTTCTTTTTCTTACTAACTTTATGAAATTCTTGAGCGATTCTTGCTCTTAACCCCGGGTCGTCGATCTGTTTTATCAAATCATCAATTGCTGCCATGATGACTCCTTTCTTCGCTATTTCTTACTATGATTATTATACTTTACCTTGGAACAATTAACAACAATAATGTGGCTTATTGGATGCATAATGAAAAGGGCACAACCCAAATCAATACCAGATTATGCCCAAATCATTACATTCAACATTAACGGAATAATTTAATCATCAATTTATCCACTGCATCCGTATATCTCCCCTCCTGAATGAGCTGATTTCTCAGCTCATTCAGTACGAAGATTATGATTCTGACTTCGTATTCATCCAACTTATATTTCTTCATCTTCAATGCCCTCATCAATATCTTCGATAAACTCGGCGGTCTTCCATTCAACCTTGCCTTTTTTGCTTTTTCTGAGTGTTACTTTCCAAAGGCTGCCGTCTTTGACTTTCGACATATCTACGTCTGTTTCCTTTGGGGCGTAGATCATTTCACCGTTTACGGGTCTTCTCCAGGCGAATAGTTTGATGAAACTGTGATCGCTGTAGTTATGTCCGTAGCAGATCAAAGCCTCCCCATACTTGTACCATGTTCTGAAGTCTATATCGAACTCGAATTCACCTTCCTCCTTCGGTGTAATATACCACTCCGGTTCCATTTCCATGATTTCTTCTTCTATTGTCAATACTCCATATGGATTCATATAAACTCCTTTCCGTGCCTATCTGGCACTCCTGCTTTTTTCTTGTTGTAACTTGTTCAGATCCATTCCGGTCGCCTTTGCGATACAGAATTCCATGAATTTTCCGATAGCATCGCCCCACGCATTGGCCCACGTGCTACGGTCTTCATACTTCAGCTCCTTCAGCATTGTGAGGAGGACTTTGACTCCTCTGGCGAGGATGTTCCGGAAAGAAATTGGATCCTTTTTCCTATTGGATTTCTTGACCGATCGCTGTACCGGCAGGGTAATCAATTCCCGTTTCACATACATCAAACTGTCTTCAGGGACGCCTCTTGCCCGTGCTTGATTGATGCCTTTGTTCCACTCATCTTTGAGCCGATTTGTCTCTTTGATCTCTTCCGCGTGAGGGTTGTTCTTGCCGATTTTCTTGGTCGGAAGATAGGGCCCGTTCTTCGGAAAAGTCTTCATTTTCATCTGCTCAGGAAGCTGAAAATTAATCAAATCTGTAAAGAATTCCTTGACCTCTTCCGTGAAAGATTTCTCCTTGAACAGAGGATTTTTCTTCTCGAACTTATGCTCTTCATAGACCTTTCCCTTCGGAATCATTGTGTATCCCGGAAGTAATCCCTGTTCATTTGTCGCCTCTTTTTTCGTCCTGACACGCTTGCCATTCGGATTGAAAAACATGTTTCTGGAAGCGATTTTCTGCAACGGTTCTTCAAGCTTTTGTCTCTCTGAAAAGATCAAATGAATGTGGAAATTCGTCTTCGCTTTGTTATGATGCAGGGCCGCAATGCACTCTGTTCCATACTTCCTTTTGAATGATTCCGTGAAGTATTTCAGCAGTTCTTCATGATCAAAAAGGAAGAATTCCTTAGGCAATGCGATGATGAATTCTCTCGCTTCAATGCACGATCCCACCGTGCCGCTGCGCTTAAAATCCGTCTGATTCTCTTTCGCCAAATCTCTCCAGTATTCCCTCGGGACCGTCTCATACACTGCATATAAATTCTCCTGTTTTGCCTTGCTACTGATATATTGTATGCGTCCATTGACGTTCGGAAGCTTCGTATGTTCTACAAATGTCACTCCTTTCATTGATTCGCATCATCTCCAATCCTTATATCGTCCACTTACAATTTGTTAGCTGCACCTGCCCCGCAGGGCGAAATACACAGAGTACGAACCCGACAGGGTTTGTGCGATGGGTGTATTTCGCTCTCACACGGCGAGGCCTCAACCGGATGTCAAGACCATCAATCCCCTGCTATCAAGATGGCAAGGCGGCAAGATGGCAAATCATAAATAACAGGGCATCTTGCCATCTTCATTTGTTTTCCTCTCCTTCAGGCAGACCGGTATACCAACGGTCACCATCTTTGATCGCCATCGTCTGAAGCTCTTTTTGAGCGTTCCTGAGCGTCTTTTCTTTTATCCCCCTATCTATAGCCATCTGCTTGAGTTCTGCACTCGGTATCATCCGATCACTCAGGACATCTCTTAGAAAATCCTTCGCTTCATCGATCTTCCTTCCCGCACTTGTGCCTGACAAAAGTTCTTCAGCTGTGATCTCATAGTTTCCTAACCATTCGAAACCATTCTCTCTGCTCACATGGAATGCGACCGGGACTGGTTCATAAGAAAGCGATGACTTTACCGGGACGAGGACCCGGATATCAGGATCGTCTTGTATACGTCCGCAAACTATCACACTCCTTGCTGCCGCCGTGAAGTCGATCGAGCCCAGACCTCTGTAACTGGACTTCATCATGCTGCCCTTATTCATATGGCCTATGAGCACAACAGCACAATTGAATCTCTCTGCCAGCTGCTTCAGATTCGTCATCAACGGTCTCACCTCGTTCGCTCTGTGCATGTTTATGAACGATCCAATGAATGCCTGTATCGGATCAAGGACGATCAATTTTGCCCCTGTCTTCTGCAGCGCACCCTCAAAACGATCATCCATCATCGTTACCGGTTTATCTGAATCATCGATCACAAGCACTCTTTTACAGTCTGCTCCTGCAGTCTCAAGCCTCGGCTTGATCGTGTCAGCTAATCCATCTTCTTCCGTCTGATATATCACATTGCATGGCTCTATTACCTGAAGGTGATATCGTGACGAAACGATCGGTCTTCCGGTCGTAAGACTGGCGATTATATTCAGCATCGCTGTTGTCTTCCCCTCACCGGGATCCCCCTGAAGAATCGTCACTTTCCCCAAAGGGATGAATCCTTCCCAAAGCCATTCAACTTCCTTTGCTTCAATATCATCCATGCTGAACAGCTTCGGATCTTTTCTGTTTATCATTCACTATCACTCCTTTCAAAAGACTCCAATATTTCCAGCATCGTTCTTACAGGTGTGAACAATTCTTCGGGTATCTCATCCGCTTTATCGACCCTTCTTAATTCATCCATGATCTCATTGAGCTGCGCTCTGAACTGTGTCAACATCCTGGGATTTCCTACCGCCGTTACTCTCTGGTGAAGCAAAGATTCCAGGATATAATCCTGTTTTGTTCTTGCTCCGCAAAGCCTCACACGCCGATCTATCTCTTCTGACTCCTCCGGAGAACATCTGAACGCTACGACCTTATTTCTCCATCTGTTTTTATCATCCATTAGTTTTCTTGACATCAAAAGCCTCCTTCAGATCCTTATCGAGCTGCTTCGCCATATCTGATTGGACTGTCGGGAAAAGATGCGCATATCTGTATGTGATATTCTCAGCTTCATGCCCTACCCGTTCTCCGATAGCCAGAGCAGAAAATCCTCTGTCTATCAGAAGCGAAACATGTGAATGTCTGAGATCATGCGGCCTTATACGCTTTATGCCTGCCAATTTGCTTCCACGGTCCATTTCATGTCCAAGACCGCTCTTACTCATCTTGAATAACCTCTCGTCAGGGTCTATATGGTAAATATGTTCGAGATAGTTTTTTAATTCTTCTGCCAGAAAATCAGGCATCACTACTGTACGTTTGCCTTTCCTCGTTTTTGGTTCTGAAATGATATCCTCTCCATTCCTATGATGGAATTGCTTATTGATACGTATAGTCTTCTTTTCAAAGTCTATATCTTCCGGCGTAAGCGCAAGCATTTCCGCTTCTCGCATCCCGGTCCAGTACAGTACCTGGAAGGCCATATACGAATGAGGCTTATCCGCGATAGCCTCCGAGAATTTCAGATATTCCTCCAGTGTCCAAAAGTCCATCTCTCTGATTTCTCCAACTCCCATATTCCCTGCATCTCTTGCAGGGTTCCGACGAAGTCCGTAATACTTGACTGCATGATTGAATATCGCACTGAGCTGATTGTGTATAGTTTTAAGATATGAACTGGAATACTTCCCTCCGAATCTGTTCTCCGTATTCTGTATCTGTGCCTGCCATTTGATTACATCTGCTGCAGTGATCTCATTCATCTTTCTGTCTTTGAAATATGGTTCGATCTTCGTCCTTAATACATGATCCTTAGTCTCATACGTACTTCTGCGGATCCTCGTCTGTATATCGGCACGATACAATCCCATAAAATCTTGAAACTTCATACTCAGGTCATCCGCTTGCCTTAAATGAAAATCTCTTTCCCAGGCTTCTGCTTCACGCTTAAGATCAAATCCTCTCTTTGTCTTCTGCTTCTTCGCCCCTGTGAAATCTCGATACCTTGTACGTACTTCCCACTTCCCTGTCTTGCTGTTTTTAAGAACGGCCATCTGTCTCACTCCTTTCGTATCCATAGATCCTCTCTTCAAAGTATTTCCTGCTGATTTTTCCGGCTAAAGTCAGATACCCCTTTTCACTCAGTTCCTCGTTGAGCTTCTTGATGATCTCATAAGCCTTTCCTTTTGATACACCGAGTTCTTCACTAACATCTGCTGCCATTAAATATTTCTGCATTCTTACATCTCCTTTCTTCGTTACAATAGTTGTTTTTGTTGCGACATTTCACTTTTGAAATGTCCATATCTTGATTATACCGTTCAGTTTTGAAATGTCAAGAAAAACATTTCATTTGTGAACGGTGTGTGATATACTACGAAAAAGGTGAATTTCGCTATTAGTGAAATAGCAAACAAATGGAGATGTAAACTATGAATGTTGGTGAAAAAATAAGAAAGTACCGCACCGAACAAGGTCTTTTACAGAAGGATCTTGCAAAGAAGTGCAGGATGAGCGAATCTGCGATCCGAAATTACGAGCTGGGAAACCGCACACCCAAACCGCACCATCTCGAAGTAATAGCTGATGCTTTAGATATCAGCCCCTATGCCCTGCTGGATCCGGATCTCGATTCAGAGATCAGCCTGATGCACGCCTTCTTCTATCTCGAAGAATCATACGGTCTTCAGGTCGTAAAAGAAGACGGTATCGCTTACATGAATTTTGATATTTATAAAAAATCCGGAAAGGGAATGCAGGACCGACTGATCGATTGGGCTGATGCAAGAAAAACCCTTTCTGATGAGGAATATGAAAAGTGGAAAGATTCCTATCCAAAACAAAATACGGTCAACAAAAAATGACAATACAAAATGCTGCCGATAAGGCAGCATTTTTGGTGTTATTCAATAAAAATCTAAAGTTTGGTTGTCATTTGGTTGTCATTTTCTTTTTCGACATCTCACAATCGTTGGAATCAAGCCATTCCTGACTGAAAATCAACTATTCCATTTCTATGGTAGCCGGCGGTTTGCTCGTGCAGTCGTAGAGCACTCTGTTCACATGATCGACCTCGTTGACGATCCTCGTCGTGATGTGT
>CADCPK010000504.1 GCA_902803215.1 uncultured Lachnospiraceae bacterium | reverse complement strand
GGAACACATCCTCGACCATCTGTATAACCTGCAGTCTGATATCGCTGAGTGGGTATTCCTGACCATCGATAACACAAACCCTGTGCTTGCAGGCTTAAGCGCTAAGCGCCGTTCCATGCTCTATGCTCATGTTGCATTCAAAGGCATCTACAACCCGGAGCTTAGCCTCACAACCGACTACGCTACCACCCCATCCCCGCGCATGAAGAAAGAGCTCACGCAGTGGGAATTCAGCAATCCGGATGGCGGTGACGAGGATCACTTCACACAGTTGTACAGAGACCTGGATCAGCTTAGAAAGAAACCGGAGGGAGCTATCCCCGCTTCCCTGCAGGAAGTCATTGACGCCACGTCCGATGCCAGCGATGACTGCGATACGATCATTTACACGCTCTCCGGCTTTGCCAACCTGCTGGAATTTGAGGTCTTCCAGATGGTTCACGCTGATATCCGTATGAAGCGATGTAAGAACTGTGGGAAGTACTTCATCGTGGAAAAATCCAACCAGGAGTACTGCTCCCGCCTCGCACCGGGCTCCTCCAAGCTCTGCACAGAAATCGGGCGCATCCGTGTGTACGGCAGAAAGATGACCGGCGATAATTCCGCTGCCGGGTTATACCGCAAAGCTTACAAAACACACTATGCACGGGTAAAGCGCGGACAGATGAGCAATGACGAATTTGAAGCCTGGAAGGTGAGGGCACAGGAAAAGCGCGACCAGGCACAGGCTGGTGAACTTGATATGTACGATTACGAGGAATGGCTGAAGCAGTAAGCCATTACCCCAATGATAGCAAAAAGGCCTTCGGATCTGCCCTTTTTGCAGCCGAAGGCCTTTTTGCATTGGTATTAACAATTTGCCCTTTACCGCCCGATCCCCCAGGCCGCCGCATCTCCGTCATGGTAAAACTCTACGGCACTGGCTGCCCGCAGCCCGACCGTTCCTTCACAGGTGTGGTCTTCGCTCAGCCATTCGTATACTGCGCCGTAGTAGCAGGGCTGTCCGGGGCCGCTGTAATAATAGCCTGTGATTACAATCTTGTCTGCAAATGTGAGCACCTTGCCGTCCATGCCGGAAAAGCGGTTCTCCAGGTCTTCCTGGGTAGTCGGGTTCGGCAGTCTGTAGGTTCTGATTGCTTCGTTGATCGTCATGGTCTTATCCTCCGTTTGTGTGGTTTTTTTCCCTTGCGGTACTGTATATATCGCTCTTCGGCGGCATAATAGCAACTGTATTCTGCTTCATAATATGTACAAATATCCGTCCCGCACTTTGGTTCATTTACCACGACCAAAAGAGCCGTCTCCGGCTCCTCTGGCTTCGTGATTAGCTCTCCTGTTCTTCTGCTGCAACCTTACCATCAGCCTTCTTTTCCTTCAGCTTAGCGTAGAAGGCGTCGGCGTCCGCCTGATTCTTAAAGGCAGCATGGCCAGAAAGATGCTCCATCAGGATGGCCCGGGTCTTCTTGTAATCCGCCCCGATAAAACCGAGCCGCAGGAGAAATGTCCGGAAGGTGTATTTCTCGCTCTCCGTGGCCTTTTCCTTCGCGGTCACACGCTTTGCTTCCTTCGCCATCCTTACGAGGGCCGCAAGGAATTCACTGTAGGCTGCGATCTGCTCCAGCGTCGGCATCCCATTCCACCAGGGGAAGGAAACCTTCTCATCATCGATCTTGGTCTCAAGGCTGTCCGCCTGCAGGGCTTTTCTGATCAGCGTCTGTTTCGATGCGATCAGGGCCGTCAGATTGGCCAGCGCACTCTCCGTGAAATCCGCTCTCGGGAAAGAAATCGTCAGGCCCTCAACATCTGCATCTTCCGTTGAAGTATCGGTGATCGCTTCCGTTTCAGACTTCTCTTCCGTCTCAGGCTTCTTCACCTGTGCGACAAAACCTGCTGCGGTAAGGGCATCTGTGATCTTTCCGATCAGCGCCTCCTCTGTTCTCTCATCCCAGATCATCTCGCCAGTCTTACTGACTTTGATCCCGTCGATCACGTAGGCGCATTCCGGCATCCTTGTGTAGACCGCCTGCACGCCTGCCTCCCGGCTGATAATCGCCACCATCTGCTTCCTGTTCTCACCTGTTACGTTGTAGTTTAGCTTCATCGTGTACCCTCCTTAAAGTTGGTGCCTTCCGGCCATTTGACTTTTGGTAGTGTATTAATCACTCTGAAGCGAATAGATAGCAAGTGGATTCGAAAGAAATAGTGAACAATGATGAGAAGGATTTATTGTATAGTAATTTTGATGATCACTGGTCGATTGTGCCAGTGGGTTTTTGTTCAAGTCCATCTACCTATAAGGTTTTTGGAAGGGCAAATTATAACCACCTCACCAAAAATATATTCACGGGAGAGCCATCTTCACACCTCAATCACATATTCTGCGGATTCTGCCACCGCATTTGGCACAGGTTCCTTCTACGATCAGACCCCAGCGATCCTTCCGGATATTGTAGCCATCAGTAAAAGAGGTTACACCCCCGCAACTCCCGCAGAAAGCATTATGCAGGTACATCTGCCGACGCTCTTCCGGCCAGCCCTTCCATATCTTATAGGCTTCCAGATCGGTAGTACCCTCGCCCTTTCGAAATTCATCCCGTTCCATCTCTTCCCGGATAAACTTCTCTATCGTATATTCGTCAGCCCCGTCTTTCCGGAACTGCTCTGCCATCTCTTTGTATTTTCCTGTGTATTTCATGATCTTCCTACCAGTCATTGAAATCAGCGCATTCTTCTTGCCAGACAGGTATGCCTTCTTTCAGCGTTTCACAGAAGT
>CADCPK010000503.1 GCA_902803215.1 uncultured Lachnospiraceae bacterium | reverse complement strand
GAATCATCGCAGAGGGGCTGAAAGAAGCGGGCTATGAAGCCTCCGGTGGGATCAATGCTCCTTATATCTGGCTTCGGACCCCCGGCAGTATGACCTCCTGGGAATTTTTTGACTACCTGCTTGACAAAGCGCATGTGGTGGGAACTCCCGGATCCGGTTTCGGTCCCCATGGGGAGCATTTCTTCCGCCTTACTGCGTTCGGGAGCAGGGAGAATACGGTTGAGGCTATGGAGAGGATTGCGGCTATGTGAAACACAAAGACAGGGGACGGTTCTCTGTCTTAGCCTCATAATCGAGACGTTTTGGTCTCGTCAAAGCTAAGACAGAGAACCGTCCCCTGTCTTTGCCCCTGTTCCACCCTATTCCAGATCATCAATGATCCTCTCCGCTATCCTCCTCCGCGAAACCCCGTTGTTCATTGCTTGTTTCCCGATGAACCGATGGGCCTCCTCTTCCGTCATATGTTTCTTCTCGATCAGAAGAAGCTTCGCCTTCCCGGTAATCCTGAGCTCCTCCGCCTTCTCCTCGGCCTTTGCCACCTGTTTTTTCAGACGGCGGATCCGCATTTGAATGGCTCTCAGAAACCCGATTGCCTTGTCTGCCATATTCCCGGAGAGAGGTTTTTGGAGCACCATGATCCCATAGTCTGTGACATTCTCAAGCACGTTATCATACACCTCCGACGGAACGACCATCAGAACAGAGATTCCTCTGTCCGCCATATCCATCGCAAGCTCGTGCCCGAATTCCTCCTGCAGAGGCGCATTGATCACGATGATATCATAATCCCTCTCCATCACACGTCTTCTTGCTGCTGCCGCGCTTCTGCCCACATCGGCCGCGGAAAAGCCCTTACGGTAAGCAACTTTCTGTATCTGCACGGCAAACTGCTCTGATCCCGTGACGATCAGTATGGAGCCTGTTCTGTCTGTGTTGCTCGACATAACCTACCCCCTGTCAGTCTTTTACATATCTGCTGAGGATGCCCTCCGGCACGATTTCTCTTACAAACGCGCTTTCCGAAGCCAGCCTTCCGGCTTCTTTCAGGGAACTCGGAAGATGAAGACCGTTTTCGTCCATTTCCGCAGGCAGCGACATCTTTTTCTCAATACCCAGGAGCCCCGCATGGATCAAAAGGGCAAAAACCAGATACGGATTGCCCGAAGCATCCGGAGAACGCAGCTCGACACGTGTCCTTCCCCGATAGTTTTCAATATATATGAGCTCAGACTTTCCGGCACTAGACCAGTTCACCCTGTCAGGCGCGGTATCCATGCCAAATCTCGAGTACGAAGCCTCTGTCGGATTCAGGAACAGTGTAATGTCGCGGATCTTGTCCATAATACCCGCAGCGGCATAACGCGCTACATCGTTTCCTTCTCCGTCCACGGCATAAATATTCATATGATATCCGTTTCCGGGTTTATCCGCGAGCGGCATGGGCGAAAAATCCGCGACCAGGCCGCAGCGGTCGGCCACATTGGAGACGACCATCTTGAAAGTGGTCATCTGATCGGCGGCTTTAAGCGGCTTTCCGTAGTGAAAATCGATCTCATTCTGCCCCGGCCCGCGCTCGTGATGCGACCTTTCCGGCGTGAGGCCCATCCTCTCGATAGTAAGGCATATCTCACGCCGCACATTCTCACACCTGTCCAGCGGAGCCATGTCCATGTAACCGGCGTTGTCATAGGGGATCTTTGTCGGATTTCCCTCGTCGTCCTTCTTAAACAGATAAAACTCCGTCTCGGTGCCAAACCGGAATTCGATTCCTGCCGCCTTTGCCTTTGCCACGGCCTTTTTGAGGATTGCCCTTGTGTCCGAAGGATACTCCTCCCCATCCGGCGTGTATACATCGCAGTACATGCGGAGCACCCTGCCGCTGTCCGGCCTCCACGGCAGAACTGCGATGGTCGACGCATCCGGCTTGAGCAGCAGTGACGCATAAGGGCAGTCCTCAAACCCGGCGATCGCCCGCGCATTGATCGGCGCCCCGCTCTCGAACACCTTTCGTATCTCTCCCGGCATGACTGATATATTCTTCTGCACACCAAAGGCGTCTCTAAAAGCCAGGCGGATGAACGCTGCATCCTCGTCTTCAATATATTTCATTACTTCATCAACTGTATAATCCATAGTAATTCTCCTGTGAAAATGGGTCAATGGGGACGTATCTAAATGACCCATTTTTGGACTAATGCGGCCTTATCTAAATTGCAAACAAAATGGGTCATTTAGATACGTCCCCATTGACCCATTTTCACGAACTCCCGGAACACCGGATGCGGCCTGTTCGGCCTTGACTTGAACTCAGGATGATACTGCACCCCCAGAAAGAACGGATGCCCCGCTATCTCCACGGTCTCCACCAGCGTCCCGTCAGGCGAAACGCCCGAGATCACAAGCCCAGCCTCTTGAAGCCTGTCCCTGTATTCATTATTAAACTCATATCTGTGCCTGTGTCTCTCGCTGATCTCCCGCGCGCCGTAGCACTTCTCCATCAGCGTACCCAGCGCGACTCGGCAGGGATAGGCGCCCAGCCGAAGCGTACCGCCCTTTTCCACCTCGTCGGACTGCCCCGGCATAAAATCGATCACCTTATGCCCCGAAGCATTGTGGAATTCTCCCGAGCACGCATCCGCGATCCCGGCCACGTTCCGCGCAAACTCGATCACCGCGATCTGCATACCCAGGCATATCCCCAAATAAGGAACCTTCTCTTCCCTCGCATACTTCGCGGCCAGAATCATCCCTTCGATGCCCCGGTCACCAAAGCCGCCGGGCACAAGGATGCCCGAGACCGAAGCCAGCATCTCCCTGTAGTTTTCCGCAGTGATCTCTTCCGAATCGATCCACTCGATCCTCACATGCGTGTCCAAAGCAAACCCCGCGTGAGCAAGAGCCTCCGCCACGGAAAGATACGCATCATGAAGCTGCACATATTTGCCCACAAGTCCGATGGTCACCTCTCCTTTTCTTCCGTGAATCCGATTCACCAGATCGGTCCACTCCCGCAGATCGGGAGCCGGGGCAGAAATGCCAAGTTCCCTGCACACGACCTCCGAAAATCCCGACTGCTCCAGCATAAGCGGCGCCTCGTACAGGCTCTCCAGCGTTCTGTTCTCGATGACGCAGTCTTCCTTCACGTTGCAGAACATGGATATCTTGCGGAAGATGCTCTCCTCAAGCGGCTCATTGCACCGCAGAACGATGATATCCGGCTTGATGCCCATCCCCTGCAGTTCCTTCACCGAATGCTGGGTCGGCTTGGATTTGTGCTCGCAGGAGCCATGCAGATAAGGAACCAGCGTCACGTGGACAAACAGGCTGTTCTCGCGGCCGATCTCCAGCGAAATCTGCCTGACCGCTTCCAGAAAAGGCTGCGACTCGATATCGCCGATCGTCCCGCCGATCTCGGTGATCACCACATCGGCCCCGGTCTCATGTGCGGTGCGGTACACAAACTCCTTGATCTCATTCGTGATGTGCGGTATAACCTGCACCGTGGAGCCTAAATATTCACCCCTGCGCTCTTTATTCAACACATTCCAGTATACCTTTCCGGACGTCAGATTGGAATACCTGTTCAGATCTTCATCGATAAAACGCTCATAATGTCCCAGATCCAGGTCCGTCTCCGCGCCATCCTCCGTTACATAGACCTCACCGTGCTGGTATGGGCTCATGGTCCCCGGGTCCACATTGATATAAGGGTCCAGCTTCTGTGCCGCTACATGAAGGCCTCTGGCTTTCAGAAGCCTTCCGAGCGAAGCCGCTGTGATTCCTTTTCCTAACCCGGAAACCACGCCACCTGTCACAAATATGTACTTTGCCATTCCAATCGCCTCCGCAAGCCAACCTTTTTTCGTATCTGTTCAGTATCTGCACAGATGCAAGTATAAGTCCGGGAAAGCGGACATTCTCAGCAGCAAATGCCTCGGCCTTCTCTGAACAGTTACCCTTTTCATTTACAGTATCGTATACCCCATCAAATCCTTATCGACCGCCCTCGCCACATTCCGCCCCTCCGCGATGGCCCGCACGACCAGCGACTGCCCCAGATGCATGTCTCCGGCCACATAGATCTTTTCGGCAGAAGCCGCATACTCTCCCGGCGCAGTCTTCACATTCGTGCGGCTGTCCCGCTCCACGCCGAAGCTCTCCGCCACATAAGCCTCACTCCCCAGAAAGCCTGCCGCGATAAGCACCAGCTGCGCCTTCATCTTCTTCTCCGACCCCGGCACCTCTGCCATCCTGATGCG
>CADCPK010000502.1 GCA_902803215.1 uncultured Lachnospiraceae bacterium | reverse complement strand
CTGCAGGACGATGTACATGTAAGGGACGTTGTCGTGGCGATGTCCGCTTCGACCAACTCCGCCTACATTCATTCCTATGACCTTCCCGGCATCCCCGCTCCGACCGCGGATTACGGCATGCTGCGCGAGGCAGTAAAAGCAGCCGAAGAGCTCGGCGTGCGAGCAGATGTCGGCAGTGTGTATACTTCGGATTATTTTTATCATCCTGACAAAGAAGTGAACCGCAAGGCCAAGGATATGGGGCTTCTGGCGGTCGAGATGGAGACTGCAGGGCTGTATCTTGCGGCGATGTACAATCATAAGAAAGCGCTGTCGATCCTGACCATTTCGGATCATATCTTTACCGGCGAGGCGCTGTCAGCCGCCGAGCGGCAGGACAGCTTCCATGAAATGATGGAGATTGCGCTGAAGACAGCTGTGAGGTATTGAAACAGGGGACCGTCCCCTGTTTCACGCCAGGAACTCCAACACCTGCTCCCTGCTCTTCAGCGCCGTCGCCGAGCCGACGGCGGTGGTGCAGATCGCGCCACAGGCGTTGGCAAAGCGGAGGGCTTCTTTATTTGTGGCGCCGCGGAGGATTTCGGAGGTGAAGCCGGCTACGAAGTTGTCGCCGGCGCCGGTGGCGTCTACGGCTGTAATGTTGCAGGGCGGGAGGAGGAAAGATTCTTTATTGTTCTTGAAGAAGCAGCCTTTCCCGCCGAGTTTGATGATCACATTCTTTATGCCGAAGCTCAGGAACACATCAGCCATCTCTTCGGGCTCTTCTTTTCCTGAAAAGTAGCGAGCCTCGTCCTCGTTAGGTGTAATGTAGTCGACGAGCGGCAGGGAATCCTTCAGATCCTCAAGTTTCAGGAAACGGAAATTGGGCAGCTTGGTATCGGCGACGATGATCTGTCCGTTTGCCTTTGCGGCAGAAAGCACCTCGTGGATAATCTGTGGATCGTCAAAAGGCGCGCGGAACATAGAGCCGAGGATCAGTGCGCGTGCATCTGTAAGCTGCTCGATATTCTTTTCCGGATGGAAATTATAGCGGTGAGAACCGTTGGTGATGGATTTTCTTGTCCCATCATCGTTTACAAACATCGTGGTGACCGGGGTAGGATGCTCTTCGCTGCGGAGGATCAATTCGGTACTCACACCGCAATTTTGCAGCGCCGAGACGATCATGTCCCCGGCTGCATCTTTTCCCAGTGAGCAGAGAAGTCCTGTTTTCATGCCGAGCTTAGCTGCGGCCATCGCTTCGTTGACTGCTTCACCGCCTACATTCAGCGACCCCGAAGCCGCGCGGTAACCCGAGGCCGAGATGGGGTTGGGATCAAAGCCCTTGATGATGGAATCTACGAGCGCCATTCCTATGCATATAATATCGAAGCTGCGGTTCATGTTTTTTGCCTCCTGTTTTTTCATGTTTCTTACAGTAATATACCACAATTTACATGGGTTATAGAATATCTATTTACACCTGTCGATCACATCTTGTCGTCATTCACGCCCCACCCCATCAAGCCCCGCAGCAGCCCCCGCGCGAAGTGGCATCAGGCTGTGAACCGTTGTGCCTGCCCGAAGAGACAAGCGCCTTAGAAAGACTTATCCGCGAAGGCTCTCCTGAGCGGATATATTAGTCTTTCTTAGGCGATTGGCTCTGAGGACCGGCAGGCACCGGTTCACAGACTGATGCCACTTCGCGCGGGGGCTGCTGCGGGGCTTGATGGGTTGGGGCGTGAATAGAAGTAACTATCCCTCCGATCTTATATTCAGTCCTCTTTATACGTGGACAGCACTATATTCGTCTTTGTCTCGCCGAACACCTGTATCTCGGTCAGGAAATTATCCAGCTCCATCGTGCTCCTGAAGCGCACTTTAAGGAGCGCAAAATATTCTCCGGTGATACCGTAGCAGTCGATCACGTTGGGAGAATTCTGCACAAAGGTGAGAAACCTTTCTTTTTCTTCTTTATCGATCATCACGCTGATAAACGCCGTCACGGTGTAGCCCAGGGCGTGATAGTCCAGCTTCAGGCCATATCCTTTGATTATCCCCGCCTCTTCCAGTTTTGTAATGCGCGCTTTGACCGCCGGGGAGGTGAGTTTAACTTCTTCGGCGATCTGTTTGTAGGTCATGCGGGCATCTCTTGTGAGAAGTTCTATTATTTTTTCGTCGAGTTTATCCATAAGAACCTCCTATCTTTACAGGTGAAACATGGGGACGGTTCCTCGTTCCATTTTGG
>CADCPK010000501.1 GCA_902803215.1 uncultured Lachnospiraceae bacterium | reverse complement strand
TATAGCTTCCCCGGCCCGGGAAGCTCCAGGTCCTGCCTTCATAGGTGAAGTCCACCGTATACGCGACAGCATACACACTAAACCCATCTGTCTCAAAACTCACAGTCTGACCGTCAACCTCAGCATCAACAAAAGATCCGGAATCATTCTCATCGGCGAAATGTACAACACTCACTTCTTCGCTCGTTCCATCTGCCAGTTCTATGCTCACGTCAACCGTACTCCCGGGTGCAGGCCGGATCTTAAACCCATCCCTGTCGACTATGCTGATATCGAACAGGCGCAGGTATTCGCTGCTCTTGTCCTGCAGGCGCAGTGCATACTCTGTACGGGCAACATACTCTTCGTAGCCGACTCCGTCCGAAGATGTTCCTTCTTTGATCTCCTCCACCAGCAGTTCAGCATCTTCGGGGATCTCTGTCAATGGTTCAAAGCTTACCGTCACTTTATAATTATGTCCGTCACTCGCAAGTATAGTCTTCTCTAACGTTGCAGTCACAAAACCATAGACCGAAAAGCTGTCCGTCACGAACGCGATAGGATTCATGGTTTCATCAAACGAAAATCTTTCCGGCTCCTCCTCGAAAGCAGTTCCGACAGTCGGCAGTTCCTCCGATGACATGAATGCATCTTCGGAAATCTGTACCTCTGCTTCCGGGAGCATGGTCATATCCTCAGAGATTGGTTCCTCTGTTTCCGGGAGAATGGATGAGTCATCAGGAATCGATTCCTCTGCTTCCTGAACATCTGCACCGCTCTCGAACCCTTCAGCCTGCATTTCTTCTGCAGCCGGTACTGCCTCCGATATTGCATCTGTTACAGTTTCTTCTGCAGCCATACCCGCTTCCGTACTTACCGCTGCAACCGACGCATTCTCCGCCTCCTCTATATACATTGCCGCTTCAGCCGGATCGATCGTATCCATTACTTTCGTATCTTCATCTTTAAAATGTACGACGGCCGCGTCAGGTTCCGCGGCAAACTCATCTGCCAGTTCGGCCAGAACCGTCACCGGCGCTTTCGGTTCGACACTCTCTTCCCCGTTCAGAATAGTAATGTCGAAGAACCTCGCATTATTCACTGACATTATTCTTTCTTCTGTCGAAAGAGTTTCCGCTGCGTCATTTACATACTTCTCGTAGTCCATGTCTTCGGGGAGAATTTCCTCTACCTGAAGAACCGCCCCTTCGGGGATTTCAGCCTCTTCGGTAAAGGAAACCGTAACATGGTAATCTGCGCCTTCAGCTTTCAGCACGTAGCAGGGCGCACTTTCTCCCTCGATTTCTTCCTCTTCTGCTTCTTCACTCGTCTCTTCCGTAAAAAGCGCAGCAGGTTCTGTTACAGCCTCTATATCTTCCTGTTCTTCGGCAGGCTGAACTGCTTCGTCAACCTCTTCGGGTTCGACTGTCTCTTCGGTTATAGTTTCTCCAAATTCTTCAGGGAGGATCTGACTGTCGGAGGTATCATCCGTAAAGGCATCCTCCTCCGCGAGATCAATTTCCGGAATGTCCTCTTCGAAATAATTATCTGCTTCTTCCGCTGCCCATTCCGAATCAGGAACGTCTGCTGTAATTTCTTCTGCAGGAACAGTTTCCTCACCTTCCGCGAAAAAAATCTCTCCACTGTTCTGTGGTTTATCCGTTATATCGAAAGAATCCTCTCCATATGTCGGATCGACAAATTCTCCATAATATTCGGCATTCTCGACATAATATTCGGCATCCGGGGTATTAACGATCTCCGATATACCGGCGTGTTCGTACAGAGCTTCCTCAGCGGAAACCGGCATTCCATCTTCGAGTTCCCCGTAGTTCTCCGGAAACTCATCACTCAAACCTGTCTCTGTCTCGCCCACACTTATCGGCTGCAGACTTCCATCTTCGTAGACAGTTATCTCCTCCGGAGCTCCTGCAGCAGCCACCTCCAAACCGGGTTCTTCGATAGCTGTATCAATATCGATCGTGAGTGCCGGCAGAATCATCATGTATGTTATGAGAAACACGGTAAATGCTAATATTATACTTGTGAATTTTCGCCATAATTTGACAGAAAGCAAACATTTGAGGAATTTACCTTTCTTTTTTCTCGAATTATTCCCGTCCTTTTTCATAACTTTTTTCCCTCAATTCAAGTCAGCTCAAAGCAAGCTAATTATAAGTGTATCCTTCCAATCTAATGTTAACGTATATCTAAATTTTCTGTCAATATAGTGCAGGAATTTACCGGTTTTTTCAATGCCGGGATGTATCGTGGCTCATATGTGTCCCGGCGCTGTTCCTGCTTCCTCTTTTCGGAGGGATCAGTGACCGCTGTACAGCTCGGATGGGCCGCAGAAAGCCTTTTATTCCGGCATCAACCTTTCCGGGCTCAAAGGCTTGAAATCTGCCAAAATTGTACAATATTCCATATTCATCTTTATTCATGGTGTCTGGTACCATGAATAATTTGCGAACATATTCATAAATTGTTCATGATGTCAGGGGCCTAAGTTGAAAGAAAATTTCACGTGTGGTATGATAAATGTAGAACTTTTTTTCAACCTCTTCTGCAATGATTGAAGAAACGACTGCAATAAAACCACGAAGGGAGACAAACCATGACCGAGAAACTAAACATAAGACGCACAGTCCTTATCGGTACTGCTTTCCTGTCGATCTGCGCTTTCTGGCAGATGTACAACAATGTCATCCCTCTTATTCTGACTAACACCTTTCATCTGAACGAAACCTGGTCCGGGGTAATCATGGCCGCAGATAATATTCTGGCACTGTTCCTGCTTCCTCTTTTCGGAGGGATCAGCGACCGCTGTACAGTCCGAATGGGCCGCAGAAAGCCTTTTATTCTGGCAGGAACAATTGCGGCGGTTGTCCTGATGCTTCTTCTTCCGATTCTGGATGACAGCTATTTTACTGCGGCATCGACTATTAAACTTGTGGCATTTATAGGAGTATTGGGACTTCTTCTGATTGCCATGGGAACCTACCGCAGCCCGGCTGTGGCATTGATGCCCGATGTGACACCCAAGCCCCTTCGAAGCAAAGCAAATGCGATCATCAATCTGATGGGCGCTGTCGGGGGAGTTTTGTATCTGATCATCGCGACAGTCCTGTATTCTCAGGCACGTACCGGAGGAAAAAGCCATGTGAGCTATCTGCTTCTGTTCTCTATCGTTGCAGGCATCATGCTTCTGGCATTATTCATCATCATGACGATGGTTGACGAGCCGAAACTGAGGCAAGAGCAGATGCGCTACGAAGCGGCACATCCCGAGGATATTCTCTCAGTAAAGGATGAATCCGGTACCGAACGTCTTCCGGCTCCCGTAAAAAAGAGTCTTACTTTTCTTCTCGCTTCGATCGCACTTTGGTTTATCGCTTACAACGCTGTGGAAACATGGTTTACCACCTACGCATCACGCATCTGGAATATGCCTCTCGGAGGTTCGGGCGGTGCTTCGCTTTGTCTGACCATTGCTACGGTTGGTGCTATCATCACCTATATTCCTACAGGTGTTCTGGCAGAAAAAATCGGCAGAAAAAAGACGATCCTCTTAGGTATCGTCCTGATCACTGCCGCTTTCTTCTCGAGCTTTTTGTTCACCTGTTTCTCATCGAAATTCAGTCCTGTACTTTATTTTGTTTTTGTCGCAGTCGGGATCGGATGGGCGATGATCAACGTGAACAGTCTTCCAATGGTGGTCGAGATGTGTGCGGAAAATGATATTGGAAAGTTTACCGGATATTATTATACTTTCAGCATGGCATCACAGACGGTCACTCCGATCGTGGCCGGATTTCTCCTTAGCCATGTGGGTTATGGGACACTGTTCCCATATGCGGCCGTGTTTGCCTTCCTTTCCTTTGTGACCATGCAGTTCGTAAAACACGGCGACAGCAGAAAGATCAATAGAAAGGGGTTAGAAGCCTTTGATGAAATGGACATCTAATAATAAGGAAAGAAATGAAAAAATGCATTTGTTATCCGGTGTACGATATGCACATCGAGGATTGTATAACAATCCTTCCATACCGGAGAACAGCAGAATGGCTTTCAGACGAGCGGTGCAAAAAGGATTCGGCGCTGAGCTGGACGTACATCTTCTCTCGGACGGAACACTTGCGGTCATGCATGATTCTCTTCTCAAGCGAATGACCGGCAAAGAGGGTGTGATCGAAGATTGCACCTACGAGGACTTATCTTCTCTTTATCTGTCCGGAACGACGGAGACAGTTCCCACGTTTCAGGACGTTCTACAGATTTTTCAGGGAAAAATGCCGCTGATCATCGAGCTGAAAACTTACAACAGCAATGCCGCTGCTCTTACGCAGGCAGTGTGCAAAGTGCTCGATGACTACGCCGGGCTCTATTGTCTGGAGAGTTTCGATCCACAGGTGCTCGTCTGGCTTCGCAAAAACAGACCGGACATTATCCGTGGACAGCTCTCCATGGATTTTATTAAGGAAAGAGGCGATCTCACTCTGCCGCAGGCGATAATCATGACGCATCTCCTTCACGTCTTCATTGTCCGGCCGGATTTTATCGCCTATCGCTTTAAGGATCGTAAGAAGCTCGGTAACCGATTCTGCCTTCGGGTCCTTGGGATTCAGGGTGTGTCATGGACTCTGCGCAAACCCGGCGAGGTGACTATTGCCGAAAGAGAAGGGCTGTGGCCTATATTTGAAAACAAAAAGGTACCTAAAACCGTAAACAAACTGTGAACATGTTCATAGTTTGTTTACGGTGTCAGGTACCATGAATTTTCTTCTCAAAATACAACGATATGTTTTTTCCCTGTTGAAAATCTCGAAACAAAGAGAGTTTGTTATAATAACTTTGCGAAATAAACAAAGCCTTCTGCTCCGGAATCCCTCGTGATTGATAAAAAGCCAGGACTTCTTCAGGCGATGGCAGCAGATCGAATTTTACCAGCCCTCTGTTGGTAACATGACTGAGCATCGCTTCTTCTGTGCTGTGGATCGCTGTGATTTTCCGTTCCAAAAGCTCTGTCCTTGAAAATGCCTCATCTCTGTGATCGCTGTAAAACATGCTGTTACCGGAGTCGAAGTATGATAGTAATCTGCTTCGATCACATTAAGCAAAGCTGTGCGGCTATATCCATTTTCGATCGTCTTTCTAATGTAAAACAATACCTCATTCAATGATTCGCATTTCGTGATAATAACAATGTGCTGTCCCCAGGGAATATAAGCAAATGCTTCGGGGAATGGCATTTCCCCAACAAGCTGTTGGAGTTTTCCGGCCGACTCCCTTTCTGTGGCTTTTTCCCGGCTTGATTTTATTAGTGCTACATCCTCTTTCGAGATCAGATTATGCTCCTCAGCATTATGTGCTATGAACGTCTCCAATTCCTGATGCATCGATTTTCTC
>CADCPK010000500.1 GCA_902803215.1 uncultured Lachnospiraceae bacterium | reverse complement strand
GTCGGAAAAGATCTCTTTCACCTGAAGTTCTGCGCCATCAGGTATTTCCGCCTCACCACTGTAGGAGACAGTCACACGATAATCTTCACCTTCGGATTTCAGCACATGTGCAGATGCAGAATCCTCCGAAACCGTCTCGATGCTGTTTTCCTCGACAACTTTGTCTTCTGTTTCCTCTGCGGTCTCTTCTAAGCCATCTTCATTTTCCGTAAAAAGCGCTGCAGGCTCTGTAATTTCACTGACAGTCTCCTGCTCTTCGACAGGAAAACTTTCCGTTACTTCTTCAGGGATTTCGACTTCTTCAGGAATTTCGACAGGATCTTCCGTCAATTCTTCCTCAATCTCTCCCGGCTGCAGCAGCAGACTGTCGTCAAAAGTATCTTCGACTATAACGTCCTCCGGCATCTCCGGATCCGTGATCTGTCCGTCTTCTGTTGTAGTGTATACAACTTCATTCTCTGTGAGCTCTTCACCTGTACCGGCAAGTGATTCTCCCACGACTGCCGGGTCTTCGATGGGCGCATCGGAAACAAGCCCATCAGAATTACTTTCTACAGAAGCCACCTCCATACCGGGTTCATTGGCAACCGTATCCAGATCGATAGTAAGTGCAGGAAGAATCATCAGGTATGTTGTAAGGAATACAACCACTGCCATCAACACACTTGTTATTCTTCGCCAAAGCCGGGGCGCCAACATTTTTTTCAATAAATTCCCGGCTCTTCCGAAATCTTTTTTATTATTACTCTTTTTCATATCTAAAAAATCTCCCTTCCCCATAAAGGTCGATAATATCCCACTGTTAATAATTATAAAAAATTATACCACAATACAAATAATTCGGTCAATGGATGCAGACAAGAATTCTTTGCATCACTATTACGGCTATTGCGCAAAACCGCGGTTTTACGGCTTGTTTCGTGTTTTTCGTGATATTTTCAGCGTTTTTTCGCTGCACATATGAATTAACATAAACGTGGAAAAGCAAACATACCAACCGTTTACAATGAGCGATGCACTGACCTCTGTTCTTACAATCATCGCAGCCAGACTTTCAGAGAAAAAGCCCGACAAAAAACATAACAGAAAAAAAGAAGCCTGTCTTTCGTGACATGCTTCTTTTTTACTGTAATAATTATCATTTCCCAGTGTACTTCACTGTTAAAAATTATATCCTTTAATAAATTCTACTGTATCTTCATTAGTTGCATATGCGAGCATAAAAGAAACGTCCCCAAATACTCATTGCCATATCTCTTCAATGATATCACCATATATCTGCGAGACACTCTCCCGGGAAATCGTCATTTCCGAAGATTCCCCCATGGGTTCATTACCGACCAGTGGAACATCCATACTCGTATTGTCATCTTTCCAATTAGGAATCTGTGATGCAAAAGTAATCGTGCCGGCGCTGTTTCCTTTCTGCACGCCGATCAGTTCCCGATCAAAAATGAAGTACATCGAATAAGAATCTCCGCCGGATATCCGGATCACACCTCCCCGGCCGTCTTCGGTCTTCCATGCCAATGCGCTTCCTTCAGTATTGATTGGGAGATCGACGATCCGTTCTTTCAGATCCTTTTCCGCAACACTCTCCATGCTCTCCCTGGACAATATTTCCTGCATTCGGTAAAGGTCACGGATATATGAAGCGACGGAAGAAGCATCTTCCGGATCCGTCTGATCTGCCATTTTCTCCAGTCGGATATCGACACTCTCCAACGGTCCGGGCACCTTAGGATTCAGAATAGACACTGCTCTCTCCTGATAGTATCCGGCCAAATCTGACGCATCAGCATAGCTAAGCACCTCGCCCCAATCCGAAATATAGCCATCGCCGAACAAGGGCTTTGTTTCTCCCCGATGCTCTTCTTTCCATTGAGGAAGAATTCCCGCAAAATTTATCCTATCATCTTTCAATCCTGTCTGATATCCAATCAGCTGTCCCTCCGATAAATACCAGCAGCCTTCATAAATCTCTGTTGTATCGGCTTTCCGGAGCACAGTTGTCTTCCATATGACTGAAGCATCGGTTTCCGTGCATAGCATCACATATAGATATGACTTGTTCCTCGTATCAGCAGGAATTCGTACGCAGACAGCCCGGTCGAGCGTGATCCACTCCCCTTCCTTCAGTTCATCTGACACATTCGGGCTCTCTTCCCCCTGACGGTTTTCTTCTGAAGATATAGCAGCCAGACATTCCTCTCTCATATCTTCCAGTTCATCAATCATCTGCCTGACTGAATCAGCATCCCCTGTATCCAAAGCAGCTGAGTCAGGACTAATGTGTTCCTCTGTTCCGAGTGAGTTCTCTGCCATACACGAGAGTGAAATGGTTATCGAGAAACAAATGCAGGCTATTAAGATGCGGAAATATAATTCTAATTTCTCTTTCATATTATTCCGGACTTTCCTCCTCAATTCTGCCCATCAAGTTCTGCAAACACTTCGTCTTGTTTGTGAGGCCTCATCTGTACCCGGCTGCGATCACAACTTCATCCGGTCCTGCGTATACGCCCTTCTTTGCCGTCATTTTATATATAAAAGTATAGTGCGAATGACTCCGATTGTCAATTTATGTTAATCGATTCGACATTAGGAATTCCGGAGTCATTATTTGCGATTTTCAAGCAAACCCGCCGGAAAAATCAATCAACATGCGATAAAGATATTCCAAAAAAGCGGTGAAGGCGCTTCCCGTGCAAAGAAGTTGCAAATCTCCCCCCGCTAAAATATCTCCGATACATATGAAACAGTTGCCTGCCTGCTGTAATCCAATGTTCTTAATAATATCCATCCACATTGTATTAAGCAGCCTTCAACGTAGACAATAACATGAATAACCGAATGACCTCTGCATCTTATAGGGATAAAGAAGCCATCGAGATGCGGGAAACAGTCCGAAGCATTTCCATGAAATGCCCCGAAGTCTCCGGTATACACGGCTTCTATCTGAACAAAGCAGACAAGACAATCAGCTTTGAAGCCGAGACAGGATTTGACATCAAAGACAGAAACATGGTACAGAACCGGCTCCAAAAAAGCGTACAGGATAGGTATCCCGAATACAAAATCGATTTGAAGATGCGGCACCGAATAGAAGAATAAAAATTGGGTCAAAAAATGGAACACGGGGACGGTTCCACAACTGTGAATAGTAACTGCGCACTACCCGGCACCAAAATTCATATCGTTTACACCCTTGACGGATGCGCCTTCCTCCATTATAATTAAATATGAAAAGAGGAACACTGCGACAAGCGGTTGGCCTCAAATCAAATGAGTATATTGCTAAGGATTATTCCTCAACAACCGTCACTTGCCAGAGTGGCGGTTGTTGCTTTTTCTCTTGATGGTTAATGTGAAGGTAAAACCAAACACATGCCATGTCAGAGTAATCGGCATACGCATCACCTCCTTCCGGAGAATGATGGCCAACCGCCTGCCGCGCAGCTTGCTGCTTGCAGTGCTCCTCT
>CADCPK010000499.1 GCA_902803215.1 uncultured Lachnospiraceae bacterium | reverse complement strand
TTTGTGGAAAGATCGCTCGAAGAGATGGCGAAGGTCCTGCCCGATCCGGTGCGGAAGGCAAAGATCCCGCGTATGATCGTCACCATGGGATCCAAAGGAGCGGTGTCCGCAGAAATCGATGGGTCGACAGGAATTATACCCGCCTTTAAGGTGGACGTGATGGATACGACGGGAGCGGGTGATGCCTTCCTGGCCGGTGTGGCGATCGGGCTCACTTACGGAAAAAGCGTTGAAGAAGCAGCCCGCATCGGCACAAGGCTGTCGGCTTCGGTCATCACTACAGACGAAAATGTCTGCCCCAGCTTTCGGCTGGAGGAGTTTGGAATAGAGATAGAATAAATGCATACCCGGACTGATCCGGAAAAACAGGCAAACGGAGGTACTGAAAATGAACAAATACAGAGATTTTGACAACTATCTGAAGGAATATCCGTCCGTGGACGGCTGGTTCGGCAAATACGGCGGAAACTTTCTGGAGAACCCGGATCTGATCGAGGCGTTCAACGAATATGCCGAAGCATACAACACGATCGCGCAGTCGTCCCAGTTTATCGCGGAGCTGCGCCGCATCCGCCGCGATTTCCAGGGAAGACCGACGCCGGTCTATCACTGCCGGAACCTTTCCAATCTGCTGGGAAGGACCCAGATCTACCTGAAGAGAGAAGACCTGAACCATACCGGAGCGCACAAGCTCAACCACTGCATGGGTGAAGGCCTGCTGGCGAAATACATGGGCAAGAAAAAACTGATCGCCGAGACCGGCGCAGGACAGCACGGCGTGGCCCTGGCAACTGCAGCGGCTTACTTCGGGCTGGAATGCGATATTTATATGGGAGAAGTGGATATTGCGAAGCAGGCACCGAACGTGACCAGGATGAAGATCCTCGGCGCGAATGTCATTCCGGTAAGCTTTGGCCTGAAGACGCTTAAAGAGGCGGTCGATGCGGCATTCATGGCTTACTCCAGGGAATACAAGGACGCCGTGTACTGCATCGGTACAGCAGCCGGCCCGCATCCCTTCCCGCTGATGGTGCGTGACTTCCAGTACTGCATCGGCCAGGAGGCGAAGGAGCAGTTTGTGGAGCAGACCGGGCACCTTCCCGATCAGGTGGCAGCGTGCGTGGGCGGCGGCTCCAACTCCATCGGAATGTTCACCCCGTTCCTTGCCGATCCGGTAGAGCTGGTCGGTGTGGAACCGCTCGGCCGCGGACCGAAGATGGGCGACAATGCGGCATCGATCACCTACGGCAAAGAGGGTGTTATGCACGGCTTTAACAGCATCATGCTGGCGGACGAGAACGGAGATCCGGCTCCCGTCTATTCCAACGCGAGCGGACTCGACTATCCCGCAGCAGGACCGGAACATGCGCTGCTTCACGACATGGGCAGAGTAAAATATACGACTATCGGGGACGAAGAGGCCATCGAAGCTCTGTTCCTCCTTTCGAGACACGAGGGAATCATTCCTGCCATCGAGAGCTCGCACGCTCTTGCATACGCGATCAAAGTCGCAAGGACAGGAATGACCGGATCGATCCTGGTCAACCTTTCGGGCCGCGGGGATAAGGACCTTGACTTCGTGGTGGAGAACTATGGCTATGGGCCGGAATTCCTTGAAAAAATGAATAATAAATAAGCATTTCGCATCGTTGATAATGCGGTTCGTACCGGACACACCGGAAACCGGACCGGGAAGCAGGATGCACAGTAGAGTGCAAAATGTGCGAATTACTGATCAATAAGACGGAAGATATTAATGGGAGAGCACATTATGGCAACAAAAAAACTATTTCTTACAGACCTGGATGGTACTTTGCTGGATGATAACAAAAAAATAACGCCGGCTACCATGGCTGCACTGGAGAAGTTTGTGGCAGCAGGGAACGTATTTGCCATCAGCACCGGACGCGGCACGGAGAACGCCGTGTATGTGCAGAAGAATTATGGACTTACGTTTCCCGGAAGCTATGTGATCGCCTACAACGGCGCCGAGATATATGATTACAGCGCCGGGAAGTCGATCTACCGCGTGGGTGTGCCGCTTGATGTCGCCCGTGAGATATTGCAGATGGCGGCGGAGCGGGGAGTGCATGTGCACACCTTCAACGACCGCTATATCGTCGGCAGTGCCTACGACGAAGAAATGACGTTTTATAAGCGCATCATCAAGACCCCGGTGATCATCATCGACGATGTGATGTCCGAGCTGGACAAGCCGCCTTGCAAGCTGATCGGGATCGAGCTTCATGATCACGAGAAGCTCGAGGCTTTCCGGCTGGCGGTGCTGGATAAGTTCGGCGACGTGATTACCGCGATCTATTCCAACGCCAACTATCTGGAACTATTCTCGAAAGAGGCCGGAAAAGGCTCTGCGCTGCTGCGTCTGTGCGAGTATCTGAATATCCCCCGCGAGAATTCTATGGCCGCGGGCGACGCCGAGAACGACATCTCGATGATTCAGGCCGCGGGCCTGGGCATCGCCATGCTGAACGCGGACGACGAGGTGAAGAAGGCAGCGGATGTGGTGACCGAGGCGGATAATAATCACGACGGGCTGGTGGCGTTTTTAGGGTGACTCAAAGTTTAGGAAAAGGAATTTGAGTCGTTGGGGACGTATCTTTTTGACTCATTTTTTGAGAAAGGCAGAGGTTCCTTGCCTTTCAAAAATGAGTCAAAAAGATACGTCCCCAACGACTCATGAGTCAAAAAGATACGTCCCCAATGACTCACCAACGACTCAATGACTCAAGAGGAATACATATGAGCAATAAAAAAGGAAATTTTATCACACAATACTTTGACTACCTCCGGGCCAAAGGCCACGTCACGAAGCGTGTCCTGATGAGCGCCATTGGCGTGGTGGTCTGCGGCATCAGCGTCGGATTTTTCAAGCGTGCGGCGTACGGCGTAGACCCCTACCAGTCTCTGATGAGCGGGCTCGATTCGGCGCTGCCCATCAGCTATGGAACACTCTATGTGCTTGCGACACTGGCGCTTTTGTTCTTTGCCCTGTTTGCGGACAGGCACTACATCGGCCTGGCGACCATCATCAACCTGCTTTTCCTGGGGTACATTGCACAGTTCACGCATGAATTTCTGCTGAAGACATTCCCGGGACTTTCCGCAGCGGGCAGGTTTGGATTTTTGATCATCGGTATCGTGGTCATGTGCCTGGCTTCTTCGTTCTACTTTGTCGCAGACCTGGGAGTCTCCACATATGACGCGGTGTCGCTCATCATTTCGGAAACGTGGCATCTGATGAAATTCCGCACGTGCAGGATCCTGACCGATCTGGTGTGCGTCGCCCTTGGATCGGCGCTTTACCTGCTTTCGGGAAACCCGCTGAAATCGCTTCCCACAATCGTCGGCATCGGGACGATCATCACCGCCTTCTTTATGGGGCCGCTGATCGCGTTCTTCAACGTGCATATTGCGGAGCCGTTCCTGTACGGAAATAAGCAGAAGTAAGCAGAACCGCAGAACAAAATGGAAATCCCCCCGGCGTATAATGTCTATGTCCGGTTAAGTCGGAGGGGGGGTAAAAAGAGGATAAAAGTGATCGGCTGAGCCTTTCACTTTTATCCTTTTTGCATTCTAAGGGGTGTGAATTTTATACTCAGTTTACCTGCAGGATGTCAATCAAAACGCGCATAAGCCAAAGAAGAATCTCAGAGAGCGCGTATATACCAAAGATTAAAAGTGAAATAATTTTTTTGCCGGCCTTGTCTATACGGATGAGACGATCAAGGATGCAAAGAAGGATCGTTCGACCTTGAATAAGGCGAAGAAGGTAATTGAAGA
>CADCPK010000498.1 GCA_902803215.1 uncultured Lachnospiraceae bacterium | reverse complement strand
TAATAACATCCTGGTGAAGCGCGTAATCGCCGTATCCGGGGACTGGGTAGATATCGATGAAGAGGGAAATGTCTATGTCAATCAGACGTTGCTGAATGAACCGTATCTTTCTTCGAAGGCATTTGGAGAAACCAATATCGAGCTGCCGTATCAGGTTCCGGAGGAGCGCATCTTTGTGATGGGCGATAACCGGGAGGTTTCGATTGATTCCAGAAATACGGCGGTCGGATGTGTTTCGGACGAGCAGGTCGTCGGGAAAATTGTTTTCAGGGTATGGCCACTGTCGGGAATTGGGTTTGTCAGTTAAGAGATTATTAACCCCGGGCACTGACACGGATGACAACGCAGCATATGGCGGCAAGATGGAAGTTTTAATGATGATTATGATCGAGACCGGTACATCAGGCATTTATCCGCGATATATTGCGTAAGATGGCAAAAATTGAGTGCCGTTTACTGCACTATGCAGGTTAGGAGGGTCTTAATGGATTTTCTGCTGAAAAAAATTGAGCAGATTTTGCGATATCAGAGAAAATGGAAGAAGTGGCAAAAGGTGGTAGCATCTCTTGCCTGTGTTGTGGTGTTTATCACCACATACGCTCTTATTCTGCCCGCTATTACCATGGATCGGGACGAGGCACAGAGCCAGGGCGGTATCTCCTGGGAAGAAGTGCAGGAGGCAGAGGAAACGGTGGCTTCCGCAGACGCTCAGGGTGCTGATCAGGATGGCATATTAAGTGCCGGGCAGGCTAATCTGGAAGCAGAATCTGATATGGAAGAAGAGTATGTTTCCGATGCGTATGAGGAAAATAGCTCCGACAATTACGAATCTGATACTGCCGCCACGGAAGAACAGGCCGGAACGGACGCTGCCGGAGAGGAAAATGCAGACGAGGAAGGCAGTCTGAATCCGGAAGAAGCTTCTGAGAGACCTGCGGCTACATTTGACGAAGTTGCGGGAGATGTGACGGTTCATGTAGAGGCACCGGAGGGAGCATTCCCGGTCGGTACAACCATGAAGGTAGAGCCTGTTGCAGACGAGCAGGTTATGGATGCCGTGCAGAATGCTGTAGAAGATTCGGTCACGAAGGTGAGCGCTGTCGATATAATCTTCCTTGACGCATCCGGCAATGAGATCGAGCCGGCGGCGGAGATTAAGGTTTCCATGTTTTCCACTGTCATGGAGAACGTGGAGCAGCCGTTGATTGTGCACGTGGACGAGGAGGGCGTCGGGGAGACGGTCGAGTCAGAGCAGGTGGACGGTGCGGTGGTGTTTGAGTCGGATAGGTTTTCGGTGTATGTCATTGTGGGAACGGAGACACTTACCACTCAATACCTCAGCCACAATGGAAATAAGTACGAAGTCGCTGTAACATACGGGCCAGAAGCAAATATCCCGAAAGGATCCACACTTTCTGTAACCGATATTATAGAAGGGACTGACGCGTACAATTATGCAAGAAATGCAGTTTTAGCAGATAAGAAAGAAAAAGGTGAGAATGTAAATATCTCGGACTTTAATCTTGCGGCCTTAGATATTTCTATTCTTGATCCTGAAGGAAAAGAAATCGAACCAGAAGCAATGGTTCAGGTTGATATTAAAATAAAAGATCTGCCTGGCGTTGATGATATAAGCGCTATAAAGGAAACTTTGGAAGTGCAGCACCATGTCGAAGTAAAAGAAGGTGTTGTAATAGAGGAGGTTTTTGACGGTAAAAACGAAGGCGCATACGAGATGGATACCAACCAAGCCATTGCAGATCAAGGTACGGCAGTGGATCCGAACACAGTAAACATTAATGACTTCAAGACAGAAAAATTTATTCCTCCGGTTTTAACCGAGGAAAAAGAAACTAAGAAGGAAACAAAAGTATCGTTCACGACTCCTGTATTCTCTACATTTACTATCACCTGGGGCGACAGCAATGCTGATTCAGAAACGAATCTAAGATGGAGAACAGGGCAAAGGAATTCAACAGTTAGAGCTATAGTAAAAGTTCACTATGTTGATCAGTACGGAAATGAGATAGAAAGACCATCTGACATTGGCAATAATTATAATATCAATTCCCTTGGAGATTTTAACTTTGATGATACTGTCTATATAAATGCGAATACTCTCGCTCGTGCAATTACAGGATATACCTATCAGTCAGCATATACAGTTGTTGGCGGATCGAACCGACAGGTGACAAAAATAAACGCAAGTCGGTGGTATTATGGAAATACAACGGTAACATACTATAACAATACTACGTCTGTAAGAACAGAGTCGGGCGGAGATGAATTTGAAGCGGGTGATTTGTGGCTTGTATACTCCGGATCAAATTCAACACAAGCAACCGTTCATTATGGCTATATCGAAAATGGTGAATTTAAGGAGTTTGATGAATCAACGGAGTATAATGCGTTGGCTCATCGGGAAGATTTCCTGGCTGCAGCAGTAGCTGCCGCGAACAAGGAGCGTAAAGCAACGCTCAACTATACCGTACCTGGCTACAATTATGTGACGACAAGAATCAGTAATGGTGTTTCCGGAACGGAAATTGAACCTACTTTGCTCGTCCAGGATAGCAGTAATCAGTACTATTTCTACTACGTTAACAAAGGAACAGATTTAAATCAGTGGTCACAGTATAGTACACAGGTTACGAATGGTGAGGATATATATGTAATTTATGAGAAGGAGAGTTCATCCGGCAGCGGGGGACCGGACGCACCGGTTGATCCGCATACGAGTGAAGCTCCTGCGCACAGTAAAAAAGTTAATGGAAACGGAGACGGAACGTATCAGGTTTCCTTAAGTGTAACAGGACAGTCAAATGCATCAATTGACAGACCAAAAGCAGATGTAATTGTCGTACTGGATCTTTCCAGTAGTATGTATGATAGCAACAACGATAATCAGGGGCGGCTGTCTGCTGCAAAAGCTGCAATTGAGGCGTTG
>CADCPK010000497.1 GCA_902803215.1 uncultured Lachnospiraceae bacterium | reverse complement strand
TATCAAAAAGAACGTTCTTGAATAGAGCACCATTTTCTAAAAGCCAAAGGATATTTTTGGAGTATTGAAGTTCCATATCCCGATATTCCCTTTTTTTCAACAAAACAGCGGTGTCTTTGGAGGGCGCAATTACCTCTGAAAGTGGAATGAAATTTTTATTGGCATCCCATGTGGTTGTTTCACTTTCCAGATAAGGTACTTCATGTATTGGGCAATAATGAACATGATCAATTTGGGGTAAAACTTCCCAGTAACATTCCCCATAAGACGAAATTTGCTGTGCACCACAGAGAGGGCAGTATTTTAATTTTTCCCATCTATTCGGCTTCAGATTATTACAAAGAGCCGCCGGCCACCTTTTTCTTTTGCAGGCGACCGTTTCATGGGGAAAAGCAGGTCCCAATTCAGATCTTGCAGCCCAGTTGGAACAAAGGAATTCAAGCGGAGCAGCAGAATGCAGGCTGCGCAGATCTTCCCAAATAGAGGCTGCATCTGTATTTTCAGGGAACCATTCCTCAACATATTCCCTGTGAACAGGGGAAATGATGTATTGATAAATACTCACTCCAGGAGAATTCAGCAATTTTTCCCGTGTATGGATACTTTTACTGTTTCCGCTTCTCTGGTGGATTCTCGCCATGATGCTGTACATGGATTCACCCGGGTATGGGGTAGGAAAGAATAAAAGACGGGACATATGCTCACCCCGCTTTCTCGTCAATCAGTCCTGCGTTTTTTAAATTGTCATATCCGCAGATCTGTTCCAGATGACTCTCCTTGTCGCTGTCCTGGGAAGATTTTCCCTGCATCAGGAGCAGGACGGAATGTCTTGCAAGCTCTTCTGCTTCGATCTGGGAATTCTGCCTGGAATAGACCTGAACTACAGCCTTTTTGGCATCCCCTGGAGTGAAACCAAGCATGCAGACAATGCGGACTGCTTTTTCGATCACGGTTTCCTTCTGCTCACGCATGTCCCGTGGAACCGGGGCATCCTGCGGGATCCCGTACTCCTCGCAGTATTTTTCCGAAATAGGCCGGATATCCAGGAAGTGATGCAGGTCCACATCCCTGCCTGCCTGCAGGGCCCTCCGCATTGGTTCGGTAAGCTTCAGCTCTGAGGAGGCGGTTTTATGAACATCCCTGACAGAAAAGGTTTCTGCTTTATCCAGAATAGCCTGTTCCTGTACGAGCTTGTAAAGGTTGACGGCAATAAACGGGATTCCCTGGGATTCCGTGTAAAAAGCTTCAGCCATCTGGTCAGTCAGCGGGACAGAGTCCCGTGTATACTGGTAGGGCCACATTGAACGAAGAAAACGGTTCCAATCCTGTCCGTTCTCCATCCGGTCCCAGAAGACGTTTCCCTGTCCGCTGCCTCTTTTGGCCTGCTGAAGTTCACTCTGGTATAAAGCGAGGGCCTTTGGCGTTCCAATGGTAATAATGGGAATCCCCAGCACATTGACAATCGTGACCAGAAAGTTAAGAACCAGCTCTGCCTGGTTTCTGGGAAGGCCGACCAGATTCTGCAGCTCATCCACGACAATGATGCCGACATTGTGTGTAAGCACGGTCGTTTCCATGGCGTTGACCATGAAATCCATGGTTGCCCTGCGCCGGGACAGTTTGTCCGCATAGTCCGTCTGCAGGAGTGCATCCAGTCTGCGAAAGTAGGACAGGCAGAAGCCCTTTATTGAACCGTCCGCCGGCATGTCGAGCTTTATCCAGGGAACCTGGTGTGCCAGAAAATGCTGTCCCTGATACCGGGTATGCCGGATGACCTGGGGATATCCGCTCAGAATCATTTCAACAGCGGTTGATTTGCCAATCCCGGACAGGCCGAGAATGGAAAAGCCGTACGTCTTTGGCTGGTAGGATGGAAGGCTGTACTGGTCCGGGCTGCCCACGGCAGCATATTTCATGGCATATTCCGGAAGATACGGATTCCGGCCGACATATCCCCATCTTATGCACTTGTCTATTTTGAACGCAATTTCAATTTCACGCCTTCCCGGCTGGTGGAACCTAAGGATGGACTGGAGCCTGTCCATGCGGACGCTTTCACTGCCTAAACGGTCATTTTCAGAATAGGCAGGACGCTGCATGAGGAGCTCAAGCCACTGTTTATGTTCTCTCGGGGCGGGAAGCGCCTCAATAAGCGGATTCCCGGCATGGTCTTTGTCTTCCGCTGCCGTGTAAATTGCATCGTGAATAATGGACATGCTGTGCTCCTTTCTGTCGTTATGTCCGGAGTGCTTCGTCCAGAAGCTGGTCCATGAGCTCTGCAAAGGGATTGTTATCCTGAACGGAGTTTTCTTCCTCTTCAGGATCCGCTCTGCTCCCGGGCTGATGTGCAGAATTCTGTGCGGGGCAGGGCCTGACAGCCAGCTCTGAACATGTTTCAGCAATGGTCTGCGCCTGCATTTCTTTTTCAAGATTTTCAGCAATGGAACGGATTCTTTCAGCGTGGCTGATTCCTTTTGTATCAGGAGCCATGGCTTCTGCGGTTCGGCAGATGGCTTCTATCCGTTCGTCCGCCTTGTTCCGCTCAAACCGCTCTGTTGGTTCATATTTCTTTTTTTCATCGTTGTCGGCGATGTTCATCTGTTCAATTTCCTGTATGGAAAAATCGCCGAGCATTCCGTTGTGCTCCACAAGCGTGCATTCAACCATTTTTTCCGGTGAAGCCTGCAGATAGATATGGGCAGCATTCCTTGGGTCATATGCAACGGAGATCCTGGTCCTTCCGTCAATCCTCGCGGTATCATACCAATGTTCTTCTTCTGCAAGACTGCAGGAATAAACCATCTTTTTGAAATGGATGCCGTCCCTGCAGATGCTTGCCTCGCCATGGGGCAGAACGGAAAAGCGCAGGTATTCTTTTTCCAGAACTTTCAGTCCTCCTGTCAGATGCTTCATGCCATATTCCCACAGTTTAAGAGGGATGGGCTTAACATGCCTTTGGCGCATGTCCATTGTCCTTGGATAGTCGGAAAGGTAATGGAAGCGGTTATACCAAAGCACGCATTCAATGATGATGGCTGTAAACTGACGGATATCCAGGCGGGCATTGAGCCGGTAATCTTCGGTGCACCGCTCGCCAAAGTCCTTGTCCACCCATCCAGGCAGCCCCTTGATGTCGGCATTAATAGTATGGAAGTGACTCTCAATGACCCCTTTCAGATCTCCTCGGAACGGGGGTGTATTCTGGAGCTTGATTCCGAGCTTTTCAACCAGCATGTCGGCTGATTTTGACTCCAGCTCGCCGCGGTCTGCAAGCAGGGAATCCGGGACAACCATGCAGGGCCAGTCTTCAGGACGGATCTCAATGCCATATTTCCGGCAGTAGAGCGTCTTGTCCTCAGCTGCATTGATAATCGTCATGGCAGCTTCATTTAAAGACGGCGGGGCAAGGGAAATGTGCATGCCCATAACGGTCCGGCTCATGGCATCCATGAGGAAATACATGGTAGGCCTTCCAATGATGGCAGCTCGGTCATCCTGGCGGACGAGGTAAATGTCAGCCGTAGTTGCGTCGATCTGGGAAAGCATGCCCGGTCCCAGAAGAAAATCCGTTGTTTTTCCTGTTCCGCCCCTGAATTGGAGTGCGTATTTTTTTCCTCCTTCCCGGGCATTCTTTTCCTCGGGAAGGCTCCTGTGCCGGTTGTGCCAGTACAGGAACTGGCTGAGGGAAGGGGTTTCATCCGGCGGATACGGAGCGGCCAGGTTTCCTTCGGCATCCTTTACGGAATACGAATCCCTGAGCAGTCTCCCGTATACCTTTTCCAGGGTCAGTTTGTCGGGCGTATGATAATATTTTTTGATTGCAGCCGAAAATTTCAGAAGATCCTCTTCTGTCAGTTTTTTTCCATTGGCACCCTCCACTTTTTTGCGGCCGCTTCTCTTTGCGGCAGGGTCATAATAGTTTCTGGTTTTTCCTCTGTTTTTGTAGTCCGGAAGAAAAACGTCCGGGACTTTGCCTCCCCGCCAATACCGCCCTAACAGCTTGTAAAGATTGTTCAGCCTGACATTTGTTCGGTTTTCGGTTTCTTTGAGAATTTGTGCCCGTTCCGATTTCATGTAGATCTCAGGTTCACGAAGAACGGCATCCTTAACAATGTCCCATACCCTGTCCCTGCAGCGGATGTCGGCTTCTCCGTATTCCTTGAGCGTAACTGCCGGGAGCCATCTGTCGGGGGCATATTCATACTCCCCTGAACTGAGCCCATCCTGCAGCGATCTGACAGAATACATGGAAGGAATGTTCTGCTTTGAATCCATTTGAATCCAATAGAGGATGTCCTGGGGATAATCTATCCAGAGAATACGCAGATAACGGGTTTTACGGATGTCATGGATAATCTGATTGATACCGATCTTTTCCATATTAAATTCCTCCGGCAGTACGCGGTTCCAGCGGGTTGATTCTGACGTCCAGATTCAGAGGGATCCGTCCCGAAAGGACCAGGTGCCTGAAAATACACAATGCATTTCCTGGCGAAAGGGAGTACCGCTGTTCAATAAATCCACAGATTGCAGAAAAGGGGATATCCATATTCTGGTACAGGCGAAAGAAGACTTCCTGAACAAGGCTGCGCAGCTGGTGATCCGGAATGAGCTCATTGAGCTTCGGCGGCTGGCTGAGCCATCTGCAGTTCAGCGCCTTGTCTTTATTAATGTTCCTGTCGGTAACGATTTTCCAATCGATGCCTTTTGATTTCCAGTAGGCATATTCAATGGAAAACTTTTCACAGATGCGTTTGTTCTGCAGTTCTCCTGCGCTTTTTATGGTTCTGGCTTCAAGCCGGTCTCCCCGGGAAATGAGAAAATCTGTTGTAAGAACGAAGGGAAACGAGCCTTTCTGCGGATGACGGATATGCATGCGCTTTGCAATTTCAAGTGTCTCGGAAAGTCGGAGAGGGAACTGTTCCCGGATGTCAGTAACAAGCGGGTCGCAGCTGAGCATGTAGAAATAGTTTTCTTCATTATGGGACAAAAGGTGATGGATACGATGTGTTTTTTCGCAATAGATTCTGGAACATACACCCTTTGATGGAAAGTCATGGATTTTAATCCATGGGATGTATTCCTGGCCGCTTCCCTGGCCTCTTCCTTCACGGAGGAAGCGGAGATATGTCTGTTCATTCCATTGGATGCGCTTTTTCCCCATGTACACCCTCCTGAAAAATAATTATTAACTTCATTTAATATTATACTATGCAAATAAATTTTTTGCAATAGTATTATACAAATAAAATAAAAAAATCTGCGAAATTTCGCAGATTATGATATGCATTTAATATTTTAAGGAATTTTAGAACTTTTCTAGCCTGCATTTACCAAAAAAGACCGATTTTTATATCGGTCATTTAAATGTAACCAGCTTTATAGCAAAAAAGTAAAAAAATTGGCTCAAATGTAGTAATGAATATTGCATGAAAGAGTAAAGAATATTATAATCATGGGGCG
>CADCPK010000496.1 GCA_902803215.1 uncultured Lachnospiraceae bacterium | reverse complement strand
TACAATATGTTACAATAATGTAAATGATTTTTACATGAGGGAATGGGTTATGAAAAGACTTAAAACACTACGTATTATGCTGCTGGCAATGGTAATGATTGCCGCACTGCCAGGTATTACAGCAGAGGCAGCTACGCTTACCGGTACGTTCAAGTCTGAAGCAGGAACAGTACAGGTAACCGGCAAGTGGAAGAAGAGTAATAATAAGTATTATTTCAAAACTTCTTCAGGCAAACTCAAGAAAGGCTGGCTGAATCTGCCGGCAGGCACCTATTATCTGAGAAAGAACGGGGCCCGGGCAAAAGGTCAGGTCAAAATCGGCGGTAAGTATTATTATTTCCGGAAGAATGGAAAGCAGAGAACCGGTACGATCACCGTCAATGGTACGACTTATTACTTTGATCCGGCCAATGGAGGTGCGAGGACTGACATCAAGACGGAGAAAGATGGAAAACTGAGGAACGCATTCGGTGCGGACGGTACCTATTATGACGCAAAGGGATTTCCGATCCGGAGGGCGACTCTGAAAAAGCTGCTTCAGACAGCGCTTAAACCTGTCGGCCAGACGATGTATGTCTGGGGTGGCGGCTGGAACCAGGTAGATACCGGAAGTGGTCTGGAATCAACGACGATCGGCGTTTCACCACAGTGGAAGAAATTCTTCAATAAGCAGTCATCAAGCTATGATTACCGCACAACAAGATACCAGGTTCATAACGGACTCGACTGTTCCGGTTTTGTCGCATGGGTCATCTACAATACGTTCAATACACAGAGCGGCCATGGCGGATATGTCATGCTGGCCCAGAAGATGGCAAAGACCTATGCCAGCTGGGGCTGGGGAGCCTACAAGTCAGCCAGAGCCTTCAAGGACTGGAGAGCCGGCGATATCATGAGCCTTGCCTCCGGACATGTCTACATCGTGATCGGAAAATGCTCCGACGGCAGTGTTGTTCTGGTTCATTCCAGCCCGAAGGGGGTCATGATCAACGGTACGGTCACCCCGGCAGGAAAGATGAAGAGCAAGGCGTGGAAGCTGGCAAGAAAGTACATGAAGAAATACTATCCGGTATGGTATAAGAGATATCCGGATGTCAGCCGCGGTGTGAGCTACCTGACCAGCTATTCCCGCATGCGCTGGTACCTGGGAACCAAGGACAGCGTCATGTCTGATCCGGAAGGTCTCAGGAATATGGATGCCCAGCATGTCCTCAAGGCGATCTTCAATGAGTGACACTGCCGGCAGACAGAATAAAACAGCAGGAAACAGAAAATGCCGTACACCCGGGGTGTACGGCATTTATTAACAAGGACCTCAGTCAGTCACGGAAATCAAAAAAGCTTTTTACGGGAACACCAAGAACTTCAGCAATGTCAAACAGCTTTTCAAGCGAGATCGAAGTCGGCATATTCGGCGCTTCCAGATTGCTGATATGGGTACGGCTCAGGTTTACTGCCTCTGCAAGATTCTGCTGGGTAATTCCCTTTAACTTACGATAGTATGCAATCGTCAGGCCGAGCTGTTTGTATTGATTGATTCGCTGCTCTGTCATTATGGTACCTCCTGCAGATGAGTGACATCTATAATCTTTCCAGTCATATTAACACAGCATATGTGGAATATCCAGTGGTAAATACAGGTTTTTGTGAATAAAAATGTACACATATGCACATTATATAGGATAATGCAACTAATAAGCAGGCAAAAAAGCACATGAAGAAAGGAATAAATTATGAACAAACCGAATAAAAAGGCGTATGTATTTGCTGCCCAGGGACTGGAGGAAATCGAGTGCCTGACCCAGGTGGACCTGCTTCGAAGGAGCGGCGTGGAAGTGGTCCTGACTGCAGTGGGAGGCGACCTGACCGTACGCGGCGCCCACGGGATTGTGATGCAGGCAGATGCCCTGATCGAGGACGTGGACCTGTCGGACGCGTCGGCGCTGATCCTGCCGGGAGGAATGCCCGGGACTCTGAACCTGCAGGCGGATGCCCTGCTGAGTGACGCGCTGAAGAAGGCAGCCGGGACTGATGTGTGGATCTGCGCGATCTGCGCGGCGCCGAGAGTTCCCGGAGAGATGGGACTTCTGGCCGGTCATACCGCGACCTGCTATCCGGGATGCGAAGAATACCTGACCGGTGCCGTGACCACGGAAAACGAAGTGGAGGTTTCCGGACAGTTCGTGACCAGCCGCGGCGTCGGTACCGCGATCGCGTTCGCGCTGAAGATCATAGAGCTTCTGCTGGGCACGGAGCAGTCAGAGAAGATCGGCAGATCCATCGTATACAGGGCCTGATGACACTGGCTGATTCATTTCATCAGGGGGAATGAGCATATTGCAGTATGAGCCTGTCCCGAAAGGGATGGGCTTTTTTGCAAAAATCTCAATTGTGTTCAACATTTCCCTGTGATATACTGATTGAACGGTTGCAAACAGGCTGAGGGAAAGCCACTGAACAAATACAAGAACGATATCGAAATGTAAGGAGCAAGAAGTTCATGAGCGTAACAGTTGAGAGAAAAGAAAACAATACAGCAGTGCTGACGATCGAGGTTTCTGCAGAGGATTTTATCAAAGCCGTTGAGAGAGTCTATCAGAGACAGAAGAAGAGCATCTCCATTCCCGGATTCCGTAAGGGCAAGGCTCCGAGGAAGATGATCGAGAAGCTGTACGGCAAGGCTGTTTTCTATGAAGATGCTGCCAACACGGTCCTGCAGGAGACCTATGACAATGCTGCAAAGGAGAGCGGAGAAGAGATCGTATCCCGCCCGCAGATCGATGTCACCCAGATCGAGGAAGGCAAGCCCTTCATCTATACCGCTACCGTCGCGCTGAAGCCGGAGGTTACTCTGGGCCAGTATCTTGGCGTAGAGGTTCCGAAGAAGGAGATCACCGTCTCCGAGGAAGAGATCAACGCAGACATCGACCGTGAGCGCAATCAGAATGCCCGTGATCTGGATGTGGATGATCGCCCGGTCAAGGATGGCGACCATATCAAGCTTAACTTTGACGGATATGTGGACGGAGCTCCCTTCGAGGGCGGCAAGGCTGAGGATTACGATCTGACGATCGGTTCCGGTTCCTTTATCCCGGGATTCGAAGAGCAGATCATCGGCAAGAACATCGGCGAAGATTTCGACGTAGAGGTCACCTTCCCGGAGGATTACCACGAAGAGTCCCTGAAGGGCAAGCCGGCTGTCTTCAAGTGCAGAGTAAACAGCATCTCCGAGCGTCAGGTTCCGGAACTGAATGACGATTTCGTACAGGATGTTTCCGAGTTTGACACCGTAGATGAGTACAAGGCGGACGTTGAGAAG
>CADCPK010000495.1 GCA_902803215.1 uncultured Lachnospiraceae bacterium | reverse complement strand
CGCCAACGAAAGATCCATCTTTGCGATCAGCCAGGATATGGCCGATTTCTGGATGGAAAAAGGCGAGTGTGAGACCGATGACCTGACTGATTTCTTCTCCCTGATCCAGTAAAAAACTATAATAAAACTGCCGCTGAAGCTTCTGTGCTTCATGCGGCAGTTTTATTATATACAAATGGTAAGCTCTGCCAGGCTGCTCTACTGCCTAACTCCAAAACTTCTCCATATCTTCCTCCTTTTAAAGGGAGTATAAACCGTGAACCGCGCTTTTTCTACCAACCTCCCGCAACTTGAAGTTGCAAGCGTCTCGAAAAGCCTGAATTTATCTAGCTATTTATACCTTGCATGCTCATATAATCTTCTCTAAGCACAATCATTAGTGTTTTTATACATATGCGTTATAACATTTTTATCCTTATATAAGTTGTTTGTTCTTAAAATCGATTTGAATGCCACAAATGCTGAAAATTCAAAAAAAGACCCTCTTCGGCTCTTTTCTTTCGCATCCCCCATAGACTCGGAATGCCTGGTTTTATGCAGTTTTCATTGGCACCGGAATCCATTTCGCAGTCACGCCGGATCCCAGTCTGACCCCCCCCTTGCAATTTCGCGAATTTTAAAGGAAGAGGGGGCGGCGGTCCCTGGGGCTTGAGGTCGTAGAGATTTGACCCCGCCCCCTCCTTAGCCATCAAGCACGCACATCCTAAGTCAGATGACACGAATCAGTGTACAGTTTTCTCCCTCTTTCTGCTCAGCATGATACTTTCTATTCTCAGTTATTCAGCCAGTCATTCTCATTCACTTCCGAATATGTATAGCTGAGGCCGTTTTCCTCCGCGTATTGTGCAGCATAAGAATCTCTTGCGACGATTAATTGTATCTCGTTACAGTGTATAAATGCGTCGGGCCCAATGGATGTTACAGAATTAGGAATCTTTATACTTGTCATGCTATGACAATTCGAAAATGCTTGGGCGCCAAGCTCCGTTATCGAATTAGGAAGTTCGAGACTCAACAAATTGATACAGTTTGCAAATCCAAGATCCTCAATTTTCGTAACCGTGTTTGGTATCACGATCCTTGTAAAGTCACAACCACCAAACGCCTCATTCCCAATCGTAAGGATTCCCTCTGGAATGCTGTACTCATCTGTCACTAATCCTGCAGGACAGCATACTAGTTTTTTTTCTCTTTTATCAAATAAGACGTTATCAATAACCGCATAGTTTACGTTGTTTTGAGAAACGGATACCTCTTTCAAAACATCACAATTGGCAAATGCACCTCCCCCGATCATTGTTACAGAATCAGGTATCTCGATACTCGTGAACCTCCAGCAACCAATAAATGCACGTCTTCCAATTTTAGTAACCGAAATTGGTATTTCGATTTCCTTTAACTCAGCACAATTGAAAAAAGCGCAGTCTGCTATCTCAGTTAACGAGTTGGGTAATTTGACTTCCCTTAAACTTAGACAATTCATAAAAGCATCTATTCCAATTATTGTCACCTGTTTTCCGTTAATCTCATCTGGGATAATGAGACTTTCCTCGTCTCCGTTCCAGCGACTAATTTCCACAGTTCCGTCTTCATAACAGTAGCATTCGAATTCTTCAAACTGAAAACTTCCCTCTTCTGCATAAATGAAAGATGGAAAAAAGCATGTCAACAAAACCAAACACAAAGCAAATATTTTTCTCATAGCTATCTTCCCTCCCCAAAAAATACTTAACAGAGCTTTTCTTATATTATATCATATGGAGAAGTCTTTAGAAAGAATCATTTCAGTACGTATACTCCTGATACCGATCCTCCATCATGGTCTTCTGATCGTGACACTTCTTGCACAGCGACTGCCAGTTCCCTTCATCCCAGAACAGCTTCGGATCACCTCGATGGGGTTTTATATGATCAACTACCGTCGCCCGCATATATTTCCCTTCTTCCATACACCTTACACACAGTGGATGTGCCTGAAGGAAGGCTTTACTGGCTTTTCGCCACCTGGCATCGTAACCACGCTTGTATGCGGATCGGACCTCCTCGGGGTGCAACATTTTATGCTCATCACAATATTTCATCCCTGCTGGAATCAGCGCTGCACAGCCAGGATGCTTACATGGTATATTGGGTTTCGACGGCATAGTGATTCTTGCTCCTTGAATTCTTTTTTGAAATAGGTTATATTTAAGACAACAGATACGAGAGGAGGATGCTTATGAGCACTTTGGAACAAACTGTTTCCATGTTAAAAGTTCTTCCTGATGATGATATAAAAGCCATACATGACATTACATACCGGTTTTATATACGTGAACATTCACCATTTGCACCCTTGACTAAAGAGAAAGTCTTGAATGACCTTGCAATTTCAAGAGAACAAATCTCGAACGGGGATTGCAAAGAACTCGGTCAAGCTATCCAAGAAATTGAGGCGAAGTATGGTCTCTAAAGTTATCATCTCAGATTATGCACAACAACAGCTAGAAAACTATGTCTTATATGTGCTTCTGAAAAAAGAGAATCCTCAAGCAGCTAAGAGTGTTACAGCAGATGCCCTACACACCAGAGATCGGCTTCTTGATGTGGCTAAGAGCCTGCGCTTTCTTGAAGATAAAGACTTGGCAGCCCTAGGTTACAGGAAAATATTATTTAGTTCTCACGATTATCTTTTCATCTATAGGGTAGTTGATGACATTGCTTATGTTGAAGCAACCTATCATCAACTCCAGGATTACGAGAACATTTTCAAAACTGAAGTCCTCTGATAATGGGGGCTTCTTTCCCTTTTTGACATGCCTATTTAATAATCTACTATGGAGAATGAAAAAATCGTCCGCACAATCATTCATACTGGGCAACAGCCTACAGAAGCTCAGATTAGAAAAATCGAAATGGCAGCTTCCTTGCCTGTTGTTTCTGATGAGGATTCGCCTGAATTGACTCTTGAGCAATATGCTGAAATAGCGGCGATTGCAAAGAACCGTCGTTCACAAAAAGTTAAGCCCGTAATCGCCTTCCGTATTTCACCTGAAACATTGGAAAAAGCAAAGGCGACAGGGAAAGGATATACGGGATTCCTTAGCCGTTTGCTCGACGACGCCATTAATGATCCACAAATGGTTCCCAAAAGCTTATAAACCGTTTTTTATTCCTTCGGAAGACCACCGAAGGATTTTATTGTTAACCACAACTGGCTGTAGACTGAACCTCCTCCGGATGCACAGATCCTGGATGCTTACAGGGAACCTTAGGTTTAAGTGGCATCTCCTGGTCTCCTCTAAAAAATGGGTAATAGAAAAGGTCCTGCAGTACATAACCGCGGGACCTTCATGAAAGATCATTCTATTTCAGCTGGCTTTTACTTCCAACTTTCCATACCACACTTGATCTTGATTTCTTTCCAGAAGCATTGACCCTAATATCGATCCGATACACGTTCTTACCACAATAAAAGGTTCGATATTCCTGATATGCACGAATCGCACAGTTCTCTTGCCAGACGACCTTTCCTGCCTTGTTTACCATACGAACATCGAGTGGACTTCTATATCTCCATAAATCAGCCAGGGT
>CADCPK010000494.1 GCA_902803215.1 uncultured Lachnospiraceae bacterium | reverse complement strand
TTCCTTCTGTGAGTTGATTACGAAGGATGGGCTCATGGGATGGGCCTCGAGGGATGCCACCTTACTGGAAGACTGTGAGCGGGAGCGGGCAATCCTGGACCGGATCTTTGAGTCCTTGCTTAAAGCCGGACACCCTATCACGCATTGGTACTACGGGCACTTCCATCAAAGCTGGAGTTCGACCATCCATGGGATCCTTTTCTCCATGCTGGACATTATGGAGTTCAAAGAGATGGGCTTCTTAAGCAAGTAAAGTGCGAGTAATTCTTTAGTAATGGGAAACGGCGTTCTACGTATGTAGAATGCCGTTTTATAGAGTATGTCGTTTTTATAGTACAAAGATGAGGATAACTAATTTGCCCTCTGGGCCTTTAGTCATCCTCTCTTTTATATGGCGTTTATTATCGTGTTTACGTCAGTTCTCTCAATATGTAGTATTAGGTTTGCGAATCGGATAAAGAGGGCATATTCAAATAGGGCCGGACATCTCCACGACCTTTGTATTTTGCCAGATAGTCATCATCCTTAAACCCCTCCTCTCGGGACATCACAATACCACCTTCATGGAGAAGTACAACTAATTGATCATATGGGCGTTCGACACGGTAACCTATGATTCTTTCCAGCAAATCTAGGACCGCAAGGTACGCTATATAGCCGTTGACGCTAATGACGGCCGGGCGATCGACGTTGACATTTTGAATGTAGTGCTCTTTTTGATGCTGTACATACAATTCTGGGGTGAACAGTTTTTCCAGTTCTGCAGAGACTCCTTCCGTTTTGATGACAGTTCTCGACAGAAGAGAAGAATGTCCGGGTATAAGGTAGTCTATTTGTCCTCCCACATATGAAACGCCTCCCTTTCCATCGGCATCCAAGCGGACACCCATATCGATATAAGGGATCAGATAAAATGTTGCTAGCTTATTCAACAACATCCTACCCGACTCAGAATCCACACAGCCGAACAAGACATCACATGTACTAAGAGCCCTTCTTGCCTGGTCGCTTCTGTATAAGTTATACGGGAAAGCCATCACTTTCACACCCATGCGTTTCCTTTCCACATATTTCTTGTAGAACATAACCTTCTGCTTGCCGACGTCTCCCTTACCGGTACCGACCAGCCGATTAAGGTTTTTCTCTTCAATCGTGTCTGGGTCCACAAGCACAAGTTCGCCCACTTGTTGCCGCATAAGTTGCTCGATGACATGGCATCCAGTTCCAGAGCAGCCTACGATGCCGATACGAAGGCGACGGAAAGCGTTATACGTCCCTTCTCCGAATGCCTGAATATTCCTTAACGCCATATCTGGAGGAGCATCTTCAAACGTGTCTTCCGGAGTGGCCGATAGGATCTTACTCCCCACTACCATAACGGAATCCAACCTCTTTGCTTTCCCATCGGCATAATAGACTCGACCTATTATCTTGCCTCCCGGCAGCATGATTGCCGACAGATGCGGAAGTCCATCCTCACACCATCCTTTCATAAGACCGCCGAAGAATTCGTTGTCAGTTGCAAGGTCGGCTTTTGAGAAGTGAGGCCAGCCGCCCGGATGGCTGTGAATTCTCATAATAGCCATCTGCTTCTCCATTGCCTCGTTCATAATGGGAAAAACATCTTCTGTTTGCCAGTGCAAATAGTCATCCTCTCGAACGCAGCGGTCATACGGGATTATGAGTGTTTTATGAACGGTAAACACAAGACGCCCTGCTGCGTTGGCTCTTCCGCAAAGAGCAAAAGCTATTGCCTCTAAACCATCAATAGGAAGCAGGTGTCCGCGAAGGACCTCATAATCATCGGCACTAATTCTTAAACACGTCTTCATCGCTTCACCTCCCTGTCTAGCCAACCATGAATCATAAATGCATATGTTTCGAGTGAATCCACTCCCGGCCTCCAGGGCGCATTTGGTAAGAAATGCCTAGACCAGCGTTGATAGGACTTCCCCTGAATGACCTCTCTCGCTTCGGCTGCATGGATCTGTTTGCCTGAAGACAGCGAAAGGGCTGGGTAGAAATACACCATATCCGGTCCGGTTACAGGATAACCTGGCGGAATCATTATAGCAACTGTCACCTTGCTCTCGTTGTAACCATCCGGCACGTCGAAGTCATGGATTAATACCCATCGTTTGCGTCCCTCAAGTACGCGTTCTAAACGACCCGATAAACGATTGGAATAGTCTTGATCTTCTTCTGGCAGATTAAAAGGGGAGGGGCCCTGTGGCCCCTCCTCCCCATCAGAATGTCCGGTGTGATAAGTGACGAACTTCTCGACTCCGGGGTTTTCAAGATCTACTGTTTCATTCATCTCGATGGGTCTCATGTTGTTCCCATGTTCCTTGAGCGCGACACGATAATCGGACTCTGGCGTTTTGTGGGCCAACGCAAGAATCATCCGTCCGGTGATGAAGCGATCTTGCACTTCGTACATTGTTCCGTCGATTTTGAGTTTGTAGGGCTTCGGCGGCTTGTTCCCTCCCTTCGGCTTTTGTGGTGTCGGAAAACCAGTCTCAGTATTTTTCATTGTTTTAATCATTTAATTAGAGTAACGCTTAAGATGTGTTAATGGCCCGCCGCATTTATAGCGGGCCTACGAGAGTTACATCTGAGCCATGTGGCACAGGCAAGACGAATTGAACAGCTCCGGAAAACTAGTAGGGATACTTGTCTCCTTTACGGCTGTTCGCTCGGGAGTTCATGGGCTGGAGGTTGCGCATAGCGTCAGAGCCACCCTTTGCAACAGGATGCTTGTGATCCACATTCCAGCCCATGACCGAAGTCTTGCCGTATGAATACCTGTACATCTCATTACCCATCGGATCACGTCGGTAGAGATCAGGGTTCTTCCCGGCTATCTTCTGTCCCTTAGCGAAGATCTGGTCTAGGATTTCTTCGGAATAATACATTTTGTTATTGTATTTGAAGAACTCTTTTCTGCCTGGTACTGACCCGACCAGGCTACAGGTGGAACAGTTATTTTTGGAAATTTGCCGGGTGCAAATTATATTTGCGAAAGAAAAACCAACTCGTGAAAAGGCCGCGAACCTTGAGTTTGTTTATGGCGCGAGGTTCCTTCTCGCGCCTCTTTTCGGCCCAGCTTGAATATCAGGTGACCATATTTCTTAATTTTACATTTTACCGTTTTTTTTCCTTTCGCAAATATAGAACATATAATTCAAACCCCCAAACTAATCAATACATTTATTATATCGAGTTTTCAACAGGGGGGTGTTGTAATTGACGATATAAAATAATTAGCTTTTCTTGATAAAAAACTTGGAAATTCAAAAGAAACAAAGTATCTTTGTACCTACGATAGTGCCAATGGAAATCACGTCATTATGAGACAGGGCAACGATTACTCCACCATTCACCCCGGAAGAGTCCTTAAGGAAGAACTTGATAAGCGAGAGTTGAAACAAAAAGATTTTGCCTCAACTATTGGTATGCCCGCATCTGTCCTAAACGATATCATAAAAGAAAAACGAAGCGTCACGCCAGATATAGCCATCCTCCTTGAAGCTGCGCTTGATAAAGATGCTGCGTTTTGGCTTTCTCTTCAATCAGCCCGTGATATTGAGATTGCGAAAAAGAAGGAAGAGTTTCTTCGTAAACAACAGGACATAGATACATGGAAGGCCATCCAGGATTATTGTAATGTGCGTTATCTGGAACGTTTCATTAAGAACGGGTTGGGTAAGAATACTAGGGAAAAGATCGATTGCATTTTCCAGTTCTTCAAGGTCAAGAACATCGAAGAACTCAGATATTGTTTCTTAACAAATATAGACCCTGCCTTTTTCCGCAAATCTGAGACACTCTCCAATGATCCAGTCTGTCTTTTCACGTGGAAATATATGGCCTTCAATGCAAGTGAATCCATTAACAGCGCTATTGGGCGGTTTAATAAATCGGACTTGAATTCGCTTACAGATGCGTTAAAGCCTATTTTCTACGAAAATCGCGACACAAAGGAAAGATTAGAAATACTTTTAGCTCAGTACGGAATCCGCCTTGTTTATCTTCCCAATGAGAAAGGAACTCACGTAGATGGTTTTTCTTTTTGGAGAGGAAGCAATCCTACAATTACGTTAACACTCCGTGGTAAAAAGTTAGACATTCTTGCTTTTACGCTATTGCATGAGGTTTATCACGTTTACAATCATCTTGATAAAAGCAATCAAGATAAAACTTGTATTTCCATTGACGGAGAGAAAACCAGTCTCGAGGAGCAGGCTGCCGATTCTTTTGCTAACAGTCAGCTAATACCCCCAATTGAATGGCAGTTGTTTAAAGCTAAAACTGAGCATTTGAGTCCTTATTCTATGGGGCCTTTCTTCCGCGCATTTTCAGAGGCTTATAAAATTCACCCTTCTATTATTCTTGGCCGTTATCAACATGACTATAAAGTCTTTGATAATGGACGCGGAATAGAACGCTCAATCAATTAGGACGATTGTAGACTCTTCAATCTGTCTCTAGTAGAAGAAAGCCGGATATCGGATTCTTAAGGATGCCCCGCCAAAAAGGTGGTAGCTTACCACCATATTAGACGCTATAACATCCGAAATCCGATAAAATGCAGAGAAAGATTGCTTGGAATCCGATAAAATGCCAATTTATCGTATTCAAAAGCCGCCCCTCTACGTAAAATATCGTATTCTACTACTCTGTTAATCTGCAGAATATCGTATTT
>CADCPK010000493.1 GCA_902803215.1 uncultured Lachnospiraceae bacterium | reverse complement strand
GCAGGGGCAAAGCCATGCTTTAAAATCACAGTCACCGTATCACCGGTATCGCTTCCTGCATAATACGCAGCGCCAAAATCGACCAGTCTTACTTTTCTGTCATCTGTGATAAAAATATTATCAGGCGCAATGTCACGATGCACGAGATGATGTGAATGGACTACGCTAAGAGCATCCAGAACAGGAATGAGAATATTGGCGGCACTGTCAAACGAAAACTTGCTTCCGCCCTTTACCATGTCCCTGATTGTAACTCCTCGCAGATACTCCATGACAATATAGCCGGTATTATTGGCCCTTATACAATCGTAGATTTGTACAATGCCCATTCCCGGACCGAACTCAGCCAGTTTTTTTGCCTCACTAATAAACTTATCCAGCCCTGTGCGAAACAGCTCTTTACATTCTCCCGAATATGTTTGAACGGTCGTGCTGTCCGTGCCTCGGGACGCAAGTCCTGTAGGATAATATTCTTTTATGGCCACGGTACGATCCAATACCATATCTTTGCCAATATAGGTGATTCCAAAGCCTCCGTGTCCAAGAGTTTTTCCGATATAATAACGGTTATTCAAAATGGTGCCCGCAGGCAGGAAGTAAGATATTTGAAGTGTCGAGCAATCCTCGTACCCACAGTATGGGCAGGTATATGCATAATCCTCGATCTGCTTCATGCAGGATGGACAGAGTTTCATGGGCAGCCTCCAAAAAATAAGCAAGACATACAAGTTTTATATAGATTATAGAACTTTTTATCATACGTGTCCAGAAAGAGCGATCTACTCTAAGTGCAAAAACACCGGATTTTCAGCCTTATATGGCTGATAATCCGGTATATACAGTTTTTTCAATATTTCTCAGTTTATTTCATCTTCACTAAAATAGAACGAACAAAGACAGTTACCGGTTTCATGTGTTTCCTCTCTCCTCATCCCACTGACATCCCATCGTAGCCCAGCACCATGATATCATATATTTTCGCCTTTATCAGTTCATCATCTGTTTTGACAGATTCGAGCTTTTTACAATTATAGAACATTGCATAATCGTTTGTAACATTCTTCGTGTCAAAGTTACTCAAGTCCAATTCTTCCAGGTTGGAGCACTCATAGAATACTGCTTCCATATTGACCACATTTGCAGTATCGAATGATTTCAGATCAAGTTCTTTTAAGCTCATGCAGTATTCGAACATGCTTCTCATTTCCAGGACATTCGTTGTAGTAAATGAACTTACGTCTACTTCTTCCAGATTTTCACAACCGCAAAACATCCAGCTCATATCTGCCACATTTGATGTATCAAAATTACTGAGATCCAGTTTTTTTATGTGTGTGCACGATTCGAACATAGAAGTCATGTACATCACTTTCGATGTATCAAATCCGGACAGATCAAGTTCTGTAAGTGCACCGCAGGATCTGAAAATTGTGTCCATACTTGTGACATTAGAAGTATCGAAACTGCTCAGGTCCAGAGATTTCAGTTTACCGCACATATAAAACATACAGCCCATATTCGTTACGCTCGAAGTATCAAAGCTCGTCAGATCCAGACTTTCAAGACTGCCGCACTCATCGAACATTGACCCCATATTCGTTACTTTTCCTGTACTAAACCCTGTAAGATCAAGCTCTGTAAGGCTCTTACAGGAATCGAACATGAAACTCATATCTGTCACATTCGATGTATCAAAAGAAGAAAGATCCACTTTTTGCAGATTATCGCATGCGATAAACATGCAGCTCATGTCAGTAACATTTGAAGTGTTGAGTGTTGTCAGATCAAGTTCGACCAGACCTTTACAACCCGAGAACATCCATTTCATCGTTGTTACTTCCGAGGTGTCAATTCCGGTAAAGTCTATTTCTGTCAGTCCGCTGCAGTCCTTGAACATTTCCGCCATATCCGTAGTTTTTATTGTCTCTGCTTCTGTATACCGGTAAATTGTACCGTTTTCAAACCATGCTATTACCTCCGGCTCGCCTTCCACTGACAATAATGCTGTCTTTGCCTCCTCGGGAGGCGGATCTAAGGATTTTACGAAAGATTTGATGTTTTCGTCTGATGTGATATTCTTTTCTAAATCGAATTCATATCCGGAAAGATCGTGAAGAATTTCGTTTATCTCTTTTCCTGATAACATAGTTGTCTCCAACCCGGTTAAGTGAGATATACTGTCCGTTTGCTCTGCCGGATGGACGGGCGTACATAATGTCAATGCTATAAATGGAACCAGCCCAATAAAAAAAGATCTTATCTTCATATTTCTGCTCCTTGTGATTTTAAGCACATAATTCAAGGTCATTGCATTTTCTGCCGGAGAAAAGTAAAAATGAGTTATAAAACCATTTATAGTGTCTATTTTTCTATCCTTTTAATATCGTCATCTTCTTGAGAGGACGAAGCTGCTCCATTTGGGAAGGATTCTTCATAATAATATCCGTCTATATCCAGGCGGGTAAACAAGGCATCCGGGCGATGAGGATCCTCTGTATAGGCCAGATCTACAATTTCCTGAATATTGTGTCCTTCATCACGTAATGCGGCCACAGTGTTTTCAAAATTCTTATACTTTCCACGGTTTATTGTGCCGGTTTGTGGAATCAGATTATCTTTTTTGTTAGATGCGCCAAATTGATCTCCGATAATATGACCTCGCTCATCTCCCATTTTCATTCCCTCTATATGAGTATTTAAAGGTTTTCTTCCGTCTATATTCTTACGAATAGTCCCTCCGGCACGTGTGATTGATGCCTTTTTATCAGTTTCATAGAAGTAACCGTCACTTTCGTATTTTGTTTCAGGCATCATCTCCCATTCTCTTGAATCTTTATTATAATACATGTACAACTTCCCATTATCATCGGTTCTATATTTACGTCCATAATACTTAACCTCAGAATTTGGGGGATTTTTAACTGCTTCGTCTATAATACCTACTGATATATCTTCATTTGAAATTTCTTCTGACACTTCTTCATCTAAAATTTCTTCCAATGCATCTTTGTCTAGGATTACTTCCGATGCATCTTCATCCAAAATTTTTTCCAATGCATCTTCATCCAAAATTTCTTCCGATACGTCTTCATCCAAAATTTCTTTCGATGCGTCTTCATCCAAAATTTCTTTCGATGCGTCTTCATC
>CADCPK010000492.1 GCA_902803215.1 uncultured Lachnospiraceae bacterium | reverse complement strand
GAAACGTACAACGCATATCTCAGAAAGTTTTTTTCCGCGTAGATCTCGCCCCTGTATACATCCACAGTATAACTCAGCGCCTGGAAAGTAAAGAAGGATATTCCGACAGGAAGAAGCACATCTACTTCAGGAATAACAAGTTTTATGTGAGCCGCAGCCATAACTCCGGCAAGAACATCCGCCGCAAAATTAATATACTTAAAATAGAAAAGAATGCCCAGGTTGAGCGCAAAACTCACCGCTACGACGATCTTCTTAAATCGAACCTGATTTTTAATCGAATACTTCTTTGGAACAACATCAATAAAAATACCGCTCAGATAGGTGATGAGCGTCGATGTAAAAAGCAAAATGATATATTTCGGGTTCCATCCCATGTAAAAATAATAAGATGCGATCAGCAGCCAGATATATTTTACTTTTTGTGGGATGATAAAATATATCAGTGTGACTATCGGAAAAAAAATCAGGAACTCTGACGAATTAAACAGCATAGTATATTTTCCCTCGTGCGGCGGCTCGACGATTTTCGGGATCGTTATCGAAACACCACATCGGTCCTCCTGTAGAATGACACAATTAATTTATATTTTCTTAAAGAAAACGCCAAACAGAATTATAGGGTTTGGGAGTGGTTTTGTCAATCATTCATACTTGTACCCATTTTCATCAAAGAATTGAATCAATATTTCCCCCATCTTTTCACTCCCGGCAATATAGCTGCCGTGACTCTCACCGCTGAGTATCATAAGTTCCGCATCCGGAATGCTTTCTGCGATCATCTCCGTGTGCTCTTCTTTGATAATGTCATCGTCCCCTGCAGTGACAAGGACAGGGATGTCTATACCGGCAAGCTCTTCCTCTGTGATATGCGGCTCGTTTACGATCATGTCCGTGAGCGAACCCGAAGATCCCGCAAACAGCCTTGCCGGCCACAGGAAGGAATTCCTGAGCCCCTCCGGGTCTGTGTTGGCACCACTGACGGCCAGTATTCCAAGCGTCCCGGGATGTCTGATCTCCACCAGAAGTCCGATGATTCCTCCGTCGCTCCAGCCATAAAGTGCCGGTTTCTCGAGCCCCCACGCCTTTATAAGCTCATAGACATCATCAGCCATATCGACATAATGATATTCCGGCGCATCCGAACTTTGACCCTGTCCTCTCGAATCAACAGCGTACACTTTATAGCCTGCGTCTAAAAGCTGAGAAGTTTCCATATATAGATCTCTGTGACTGCCTCCGTTTCCATGCAGCAGAATAACCGGAAGCCCTTCCCCTGCCACCTCATAATATATGGAAACTCCGTTCACTTCCATCGTCTCATGTTCGCCGATACACTCCGCCCGGACACCGGTACGCGAAACACATGTCAATAATATGATAAAAAAGAGAATAATATGGGTTCTTCGGATAAACAAACTGTTTTTTTCAGCCACTACATGCACCTTCTTTCTCCCGTCTAATGCTTATTACATGTAAATTTACATTATATTAATCAGCATTATTTGTCAATCTTGTCCGAGTATGATTTATTTGATTGTCGAATATTGGGCGAATCGTCAAAAATCGCAGCCTTGCAGACCGATATGCTGCTTTCTGTTTGCCTGCCCTCGTGAACCATGATATTATTTAACCCGAAACGCGATTCATCGTTCTGCCCGTCGGCAAACGCCGGGTTGCGAATCGAATTGCCCGATACCTTTGACATGAATGATGCCCCATTTCCATCCTAAACCGGAGAAACAAGTATGACAAACTCGCCTGATGCCGTCCCGCAGTCGGACATATGCAATAAGAAGCTATCTTCCGCAAAATTCTATCTCGCCCCAATGGAGGAAATCACCGGATATGTTTACAGAAATGTCTACCGAGATTTTTTTGGCGATATAGACAAGTACTTCACGCCTTTTATCACCCCTACGCAAAAGAAGGTGCTGAAAAAGAAGGAACAAAAAGAGGTCGATCCGGCAAACAACCGGGGTATGAACGTGGTGCCGCAGATCCTGACCAATCAGTCTTCGCAGCTCATCGATACCGCTTTATATCTTTTTGAGCTCGGATACCACGAGGTCAACCTGAACCTCGGCTGTCCATCTGCCACCGTCGTGCCCAAACATAAAGGTGCAGGCTTTCTGTCCGACATAAACAGGCTCAACGCCTTCTTTGATGAAGTATTCTCCAACCCATTGTTCGGGAACGATGTGATGAGACTTTCCGTCAAGACGAGGCTGGGGCTTGCCTCCCCCGACGAATTTCCCGAGATTCTGGAAATATACAACCGCTATCCTCTCTCCGAGGTCATCATTCATCCGCGGGTGAGGAGCGATTATTATAAGAACCGGGCAAACCTCGAAGCCTTCTGCGAAGCACTCGAGACCTGTGTGCATCCGGTCTGTTACAACGGAGATCTGTTCACCGCTAATGACATTATGACGTTTACCGCAAAGTTTCCTTCTGTCGACCGCATCATGCTCGGCAGAGGCGTCGTAGCCAATCCCGGACTGATCAGAGAGATAAGTACCGGTAAGAAGATCGGCCGCGAAGAACTGTTCGCATATGAAAAAGCTCTCTATGACGGTTACACAGAGAGCTACGGCGATGCAAATAACGCTGTTTATAAAATGAAGGAAGTATGGTTTTATCTGAGCCGCATGTTCGATAACCCCGAGAAAGTTCTGAAGAAAATCTGTAAGACGAAACATCCTGCGGCATATCGTGCGGTCGTTGAAGAGTTGGCAGGGCAACCGATCGGTTAGTTCGCCTGCCCTGCATCCATAAAAAAGTGGTTATCGTTCATCGTTTCGAGGAAGTTCGCAGCAATGGTATAAATCAACAGGCACAAAAAAGGAGGGTCCAAACGGACACCTCCTTTTTATAGTCTTTCAGATATTTATGCAGCTTCATCAAGCGGTGTTTCTTCCGATGTTGTTTCTTCCGATGTTGCTTCTTCCGCTGCTGTTTCTTCCGCTGCCGGCTCTTCATTCGCCGCTTCTTCGGTTTCTACCGTCTCAGCTGCCTGTTCATCCGTTTTCGGACGGGACTTCTTTCCGGGTTCTATCGTAACATATTCCTT
>CADCPK010000491.1 GCA_902803215.1 uncultured Lachnospiraceae bacterium | reverse complement strand
GGACCAGGGTGGGTACGGCAGCTACACCATTAAGGAAGGGAGCCGTAACGCCACCATGAGCCGGTTCGCCGGTCGGGTGGTGAAGCGTTACGGATGGAACGACACGTCGCACAAGATCTTCTTGGACGAGGCTGCCAAGTGTGAGCCACCGCTGTCTGACGGGGAGCTTATGAAGATCTGGCGCAGCGCTCGGAAGTTCGAGAAAGTCGTCACGGCGCAGGAAGGATATGTGCCGCCGGATCAGTTCAATGTGGCAAGGCCCGTAGGACCTGCCGGATGCCTGAAGCCGGATGATTATTCCGACATCGGTCAGGCAAAGGTCCTGTCGCGGGAATACGGCGACGAGATCTGCTTCAACCCGGCGACGGACTTCTTCCGCTACAACGGAACCTTCTGGGAAGAGTCGAAAGAGGCGGCGCTCGGTGCGACGATCGAGTTTTTAGACCAGCAGCTGGCTGACGCGGAGCTTCTCATATTTACCACGAAACAGGCCGTCCTGAATTCCGGCGCGGATGAAGCGGCACTCTCCGGAGGTAAGAAGGCTACGAGTGCATTGTCTGGCGATCAAATGCAGCTACTTTTCGAATACCTGTCAGCGGTCGCATATCACAAGTTCGTGATGGGCAGGCGGAATATGAGATTCATCAAATCCGCCATGGAGACAGCAAAGCCCATGGTCACAGTGGACCTAACGGACCTGAACGCGGACCCGCTGCTCTTGAATACCCCGCAGGCATCATACCGTCTGGTGGACGGTCTGGAAGGGTGGCAGGAACACAACTGGAAGGATTACTGCACAAAGGTGACAGCCGTGGAGCCAGGAGAGCAGGGCGAGGCTCTGTGGCAGGATGCTCTGAACAAGACATTCCTCAATGATCAGGAGCTGATCGACTACGTGCAGGAGGTCGTGGGTCTTTCCGCGATCGGCAAGGTGTACATGGAGGCGATGATTATCGCCTACGGTGAGGGCCGTAACGGTAAGTCAACGTTCTGGAATACTATCGCAAGAGTCCTCGGTTCCTATGCGGGGAACGTGTCGGCGGATACCCTGACGGTCGGCTGTCGCAGGAATGTTAAGCCGGAGATGGCGGAACTTAAAGGCGTGCGGCTGGCACTGGCGAAGGAACTGGAAGAGGGCATGCGGCTCAATACCTCCGTGGTGAAACAGCTGACTTCTACCGATGACATTTACGGTGAGAAGAAGTTCTGCAAGCCCGCGTCCTTCACGCCATCACACACGTTGGTGCTGTATACGAACCACCTGCCGAAGGTCGGTGCGACAGACGAGGGCACCTGGAGAAGGCTCATCGTGATCCCGTTCAACGCCGTGTTTGAAGGTAAAAGCGATGTGAAGAACTACGCTGATTTCCTTTTTGAGCATGCAGGCCCGGCTGTGCTTTCATGGATCATCGAAGGTGCGAGGCGGATCATCGACAAGGATTTTCATCTGAAGAATCCGAAAGTGGTCCAGGATGCTATTGATGCCTATCGTGGCCAGAACGACTGGCTGAGCGAGTTCCTCGAAGAGTGCTGCGAAGTCGATCCGAGCTACAGGGAAAAGTCCGGTGAGCTGTATCAGGAATACCGCGCTTACTGTTTGCGCATGGGTGAGTACGCGAGAGGCACGGCTGATTTCTATGGTGCTTTGGCGCAGCGCGACTTTGAACGGAAGAAAACCAAGACCGGAATGGTAGTTCTGGGGCTGCGCATCAAGTCAGAATTCGGTGCTTAAAAGCGCACCAAGGTGCACCAACAAAGTGCCAGAAACCCTTGATTTATTTACTTTTTTTAAAGAGGTGCAGGTCGGTGCACCTCTCTACCATAAGAGCTTATATAGAGAAAAAAAACAAAAAAAATAAATTCCATAGGGGTCTTATACAAGAGGTGCACCGACCTGCACCCTTCCCCTAAATAATCTTGTGACGGAGGAATTGATCATGACATTTTTTGGATATATGAAACGGCACTATTATGGCAAGACCGGCCCGAAGGCTGACCTTGCAAATGATATGACAAGTGATGAGGCCACGTTCCCGACCCGTATCGGTATAAAGGATCGTGACGGGCATGGAGTCATTCGCGACTATCTCGAAAGCTGTGATGCATGCGACGACTGCCTTGATGTCTTTGAGGAATGCTGGGAGGAATACGCACAATGCGAGAAAAGCAGATCGAGAAAAAGCTCGTAAAGGCAGTGAAGGAGGAAGGCGGCATGTGCCCGAAGCTCGTGTCGCCCGGCACCGATGGAATGCCCGACCGACTGATAATGCTGCCGAAGGCCCGCATCGGCTTCGTCGAAGTAAAGGCTCCCGGTGCTAAACCAAGGCCGCTGCAGGAGCGGCGGCATAAGCAGCTGCGGGATCTGGGTTTCTATGTTTCGGTCTTGGACGATCCGGCACAGATACCAGGCATTCTGAAGGAAGTAAGGGAGAATTGAATGTTTGAGGAGAATTATGAGGCGCTGGCAAACGCCATCATCAAACAGGCAGTGAAGGACTTTCGGCCAGCCTGCCGGAGACTGAAGAAGTATCCGAACGATAATACAGCGCAGCGCACTGTCCGGGAGATCACAGGATTTTTCTGTTCGCAGTATTTTGAAGCGCTGACGGATCTGGACGGTCCTGCGCTGCTGCATCGGATTATGAGGGAAATAGATGAGAAGACAGGAATTACATGAATATCAGAATTACTGCGTGGATTTTTTGAAAACGCACCCGGAAGCAATGCTGATCCTTGAGATGGGACTTGGCAAGTCAGTAGTGAGTCTGACTGCCATTCTGGACCTGATGTTTGACAGCTTCGACGTGGGCAGGGTGCTGGTGATCGCACCCTTACGTGTGGCAAAGACAGTATGGCCACAGGAGCGAGACACCTGGGAGCATGCAAACTTCCTGAAAATGTCCGTGATGGTGGGAAGCGCCAAGAAGCGCGAGGCGGCACTTATGGCAACGGCAGATATCTACGTTATCAACCGGGAGAACGTGAAGTGGCTGGTCGACTACTTGGAAAAGCATCGTATCCCATGGCCCTTTGACATGGTGGTGATCGACGAGCTCTCTTCTTTTAAGAACAACCAGAGTCAGCGCTGGAAGGCGCTGCGGAAGGTGCGACCACAG
>CADCPK010000490.1 GCA_902803215.1 uncultured Lachnospiraceae bacterium | reverse complement strand
CGCCTAGAAGAACTTAGCCGCGAAGGCTCTCCTGAGCGGCGGCCCTAGTTCTTCTTGGCGGATTGGCTCTGAGGATCAGCAGGCACCAGTCCGCAGACTGATATGCCCCCGGGCTGTGGCCTGACACGGGGCTTGATTGGTTGGGGCGTGAGTGGTAAATTTGAAGCGATAAGCCTCCCGTTCTCACAGTTTCGTCATGACAAATATATCGTAGATCGCCTTCACGGCGCTCTCAAAGTCTCTGTTCTCCACGCCGATGATGATATTCAGCTCGCTCGAGCCCTGGTCGATCATCTTGACGTTCACATTCGCGTGCGCCAGCGCCGAGAAAATACGGCCCGCGGTGCCTCGCGTCGACTTCATTCCACGTCCGACGACAGCGATAAGAGCCAGATCGGACTCCATCTCCACAAAATCCGGCTGAACCAGTCTGTGGATACCGGCGATTACCTGCTGCTCCTTGTCCTCAAACTCGGACTGATGCACGTACACCGTCATTGTATCAATGCCCGAAGGAATATGCTCAAAACTGATCTGCTGATCCTCGAACACTTGAAGAACACGACGGCCGAAACCGATCTCGCTGTTCATCATCGATTTTTCGATATTGATCGAGCAAAAGCCCTTCTTGCCCGCAATACCCGTGATGGTATATCTCGGCCTCTTGCAGGTGCTCTCCACGATCATGGTACCGGGATCATCCGGACAATTGGTATTACGGATATTGATCGGAATACCCTTCTTACGGACAGGAAAGATCGCATCCTCATGAAGAACGGTCGCACCCATGTACGAAAGCTCCCTCAGCTCACGATATGTGATCGTCTCCATCTGCGCAGGATTCTTGACAATATGCGGATCTGCAACAAGGAACCCGGAAACATCGGTCCAGTTCTCATACATATCAGCACAGACTGCACGGGCTACCAGCGAACCGGTGATGTCAGAACCGCCGCGTGAAAACGTACGTACCTTCCCGCTTTCCTCGGCTCCATAAAATCCCGGCACAACCGCATTTGGCAGATTCTCAAGCTTTGCTCCCATCAGGACATCGGTGGCATCCATATCGAGCGTTCCCTCCGATGTGAAACGCACCACTTCCGCCGCATCCACAAAAGTATAGCCAAGATACGCAGCCATGATCTTTCCGTTAAGGAACTCACCTCTCGAAGCCGCATACTCCTGCCCTGCCAGATTCTTAAAATTATCATCAATCTCACGGAAATCTTCCTCAAGAGAAAGCTCCAGGTTGAGTCCCCTGATGATCTCATAGAATCTTTCCTTGATCGCCTTCAGCTGATTACTGTAATCTTCACCCTCTTCGGCGAGCCTGTAGCAGCCGTAGAGCATATCCGTCACTTTGGTATCACCGCTGTGCCTCTTGCCCGGTGCCGAAGGAACCACATATCTGCGGCTCTCCTCCGCCATGATGATCTCCCCTGCTTTTTTGAACTGCTCCGCGTTTGCGAGCGAACTTCCGCCGAATTTTACTACCTTATTCATATCCGTGCTCCTGCATTTTCTTCCGATCGGGTGCTGCCCCGAATTGTCGTACTCTTTAATTGTTTAAAGTCCGCGTACTATTGTATTGAAAATGCAGGTATTTTGCAAGTATTTTTTGCGAAACACATGGAAACACATGGGGACGGTCCTTTTGTGTTCGAAACAAACAGTAACGGATGAATGTTACCATGTTCTTCGAACACAAAAGGACCGTCCCCTTGTGTTTTTCCCCATGTGTTTTCTTGCGTTTCAAGCACAATGTTCTTTCAAAATATTCTCGAGAGCCGCAGCGCTGCTGGTATGGCAGCGGCAGACCGGGATGGATTTGCGCCTGGCTTCCTCCACCGCGCAGTTGACCATCTTGTGCGAGACGGTGCTCGTAAACAAGATGAGAAGATCCGGCACGCCGATCTTCTTTTTCATCGCGCCTTTCTCCTTAGCAAACACCTTTGCCTTACATCCGTAGCACTTGCATATCTCCTCATACTGACAAACCATGCGTTCATTACCGCCGACGATTACTATACTCATATCCGATGCTCCTTTCGGGGCAAGGCGAGGAAACCCTCTGCCTTGGTTTTAGTTAGATCAATATAACTCTCGTGTACAATATATCATCTTTAGTTCGTCTTGTCAAACTTTTTCTTTCTGGAACCACGCGAGGTGCGGAGACAACTCAAGCCCCAACAGATCCCACCCCATAGCTACCTGCAGCGGATCGTCACATCAGGCTGTGAACCGTTGTGCCTGCCCGAAGAGACAATAGGCTTAGAAAAACTCTTTCG
>CADCPK010000489.1 GCA_902803215.1 uncultured Lachnospiraceae bacterium | reverse complement strand
CACTTCCTGCCTGACCCTCCGCAAGACTCCGAACGGCGAGATCATCTATGGCGTAGGCTGGCAGAACGGCGATCCGATCCTTGTACATGGTTCCTACAGCGAAGGCTGCTGGCTGTTCGCATATAAGAACGGTATCTACGGATATGTAAACGGAAATTACGTTTGCTAAATAAAGGTGAAACAGGGGGACGAGGAACCGTCCCCCTGTTTCACCTTTAAATATAATGATCCACCTTGCTCATCCTCGTCACAATACGATACGACACGAAGAACAGCGCCGCGATGAACAGCACAAAGAGGAGCGTGCCTTCCTCCACGCTTGCGATATAGTCATACGCACCGTGAAGTATCGCAGGGATAGCGACACCGAAGCATCTGAGCCTCATGGATTTTTGGCTGTCTCCCCTGTTTTCAAACTTTCTGGCCGCTCCATAGAACAGTCCCATGAACACGCCAAAGCAGGTATGCCCCGGTATGGCGGTAAGTGCTCTGATGAGCGCCACCGAAAAACCATAGTGCATCACATAGCTGATGTTCTCCCACAAAGCAAAGCCCAGGGAAACAAACACCGCATACACGATGCCGTCGAACTGGCAGTCGAACTCTTCCGAGTTCCAGGAGTTCCTATACATCATAAAATACTTGGCGCCCTCTTCGGACAGTGCGACCACGATAAAATACAGCAGCACCTGATAGAGCCCCTGATTATGTACCGTTGCCGTAAGCAGGCTGCCGAATACTCTTTCCAGCACCAGGGCGATCAGCGCGGACAGGATTCCCGACCGTACCATCACCCACAGCATATGCGGACTTTCCTTCTCCAGCCGGTCAGAATTATAGACCTTAATCATAAGGACGATCGCCGGGATCACCGCAGCGGCTACAAGGATAAAATTGTAAGTTAGTATAGGTGTTAACAGAAAATAAAACATTTACGTCATCTCCATTTGTGTGCTCTTACTCTTTAACATGTTCACAGGAAGGACTGTAAGATTCGTTTTCAACACATCTTAATTCCTTCTGCTTTAAAAGTATCATAACTAATAAATGTGGGTCAATGGGGACGTTTCTCTTCGACCCATTTTTGTTGGCAAAAATGGGTCAAAGAGAAACGTCCCCATTGACCCACTTTCACCTTGAGCACGCCCTGAACTCTCTGGGTGTCATCCCAAACCTCCGGCGGAATTGCAGATTAAAATAAGAAACATTCTCAAACCCCTGATCAAGCGCAATCTCCATGACCGGCCTGTCGGTGCTTTCGAGCTCCTCCGCCGCCTTTCCCACACGAAATTCGTTGATATATTTTACACAGCTCATCCCCACATTCTGCTTGAAGAAAGCCATGAAATAACTCTCAGAAAAACCGATATATGAAGCCAGGTCCGCAACCGTCATGCGCTCCCGATAGTGATCACCGATAAACCGCAGCACCTCTTTCATCTGCTGCCGCTTCGCACTGTCTCTGCCGCCGGTCTCCCTCGGCTTCACATAGCCGGACGCAAACAGCCGATAGATCAGATCGATCAGCAGCCCTTTGAGGCGCAGCTCATAAAAGCGCTCCTTCCCCGTAAAGCATGCAAGCGCAGCGAGGAAGGCCTCCCTGATCTCCCCATAATGCGGATCATCTTGACATATTCTCACCGGCATTTCCATCTGCCCGCCAAGGAGCGGCCGCAGATAATCCGAGGCGGACAGGTCCTGCTCCGAAGCCCCCAGATAATCGAGGTGAAACACCAGGCTGTCCGAGACCATCCCCTCGCCCGGCAGCTCCATAGCAGAATGCAGTGTCATCGGCGGAACGAGGATCAGGTCGCCCGCGGACGCACGGAAGAAATCCTGACCGACGCGATAGTCAGAAACGCCTTCCCGTATGAGGGTGATTTCCATCTCTTCATGCCAATGAAGCGACAGCTCCGTGTACGTATCCGGCACGATGCAGTGGTAGCTGTTAACCGGAAGGAAGATATCACCATGGCTGACTTTTTCGCGCTGTTCGGGTGCTATGTCTGTGCGGGGTAATTTTATAGATTCTTCACTCATGATCATTCTGTCCTTAATAAAGAAAAATCAATACCGAAAATCCGCTGCGTCTCTTGAAGGAGAAGACTTACTTGTATCTGTAAAACATCATAGAATTCTGTTAGTTAATGAGACTATATTGCAAGAATCCGTGTTTCTCAAAGAGTATTATAGCAGTATCAACACACAAGAGCAATACATGCAAATTCAAAAGTTACCGGCAATCCGCAGAGCGGGTTGTCAGTTAAATTCATCATAACATACAATGAAAGGGGAATTACAAAATGGCGGCAAAATGGCTTAATGACGCAGTATTCTACGAAATCTATCCGCAGTCCTTCTACGATACCAACGGAGACGGGATCGGCGACATTCAGGGCATCATCGAAAAACTCGACTACATCAAAGACTTAGGCTGCAACGCACTCTGGATCAACCCGTGCTTTGACTCACCGTTCAAGGACGCAGGATACGATGTCAGCGATTACAAAAAAGTGGCGCCGCGTTACGGCACGAACGAAGATCTGGTCGAACTGTTCAACGTTGCTCACGAAAAAGGCATCCGTGTACTTCTGGACCTCGTCCCCGGCCATACTTCCGAGGAACACGAGTGGTTCCGCATGAGCCAGAAGGCCGAGAAAAACGAATACTCCGACCGCTTTATCTGGACCGACTTCTGCTTTGCCGCAGCTCCCGGCTTCCCCTACATCGGCGGAGAAAGCGAACGCAGCGGGACCTATGTGCTGAACTTCTTCAAATGCCAGCCCGCCCTCAATTACGGCTTCTTCAAAGTCGATCAGCCCTGGCAGAAACCGATGAATCACCCGGCAGCGATCGCGACGCGCGAAGCGATCAAGGATATCATGCGCTTCTGGCTGAGCCGCGGATGCGACGGCTTCCGTGTAGACATGGCTTCTTCCCTCGTCAAGAACGATGACGAGAAGAAGACCGGAACAAGCCGCATCTGGAGAGATGTTCGCCGCATGCTCGATCTGGAATTCCCGGAAGCAGCGATGGTTTCGGAATGGAGCAATCCCTCTTTGGCCCTGCGCGCAGGCTATGACTGCGACTTTTATCTGAACGAGCCGGGCAGCGGTTACTCCACCCTTATGCGTGACTACTACAACCATGACGGCGAAGACCACAGCTATTTCAAGAAGGATGCAGGCGGCGATATCAACCGCTTCCTGGACCAGTATCTGGATTGGTACAATGACACTAAAGATCTCGGATACATCTCCCTGATCACCTGCAACCATGATACGATCCGCCCGCGCTATAACCTGGACGAGAGCGAACTCAAGCTCGCCTATGCGACGATCTTCACCCTTCCCGGTGTCCCGTTCCTGTACTACGGCGACGAGATCGGCATGCGCTATCAGGAGCTTCCGACCAAAGAAGGCGGCTACTACCGCACAGGCGCAAGAACCCCGATGCAGTGGGACAACAGCAAGAATCTTGGTTTCTCTGCAGGAAACAAAGAAGATCTCTACCTTCCGGTCGACGAGTCGGAAGATGCGCCGACAGTCGCCGGATGTGAAGCAGATCCCGATTCACTCCTCCATACGGTGAAAGAGATCCTCGCTCTCAGGCACAACAGGACAGACCTGCAGGAAAACAGTAATCTGCAGATCATCTGCAGCGAAGCAGGCAAGCCCTTCGTCTATCGCCGCGGCACACTGACCATCGCCGTAAACCCGGACAGCACCGAGAAAGAGGTCACTCTCGACCTTTCCGGTCACAGCATTCTGTGGCAGATCGGCACCGCCGGATACGAGGACGGT
>CADCPK010000488.1 GCA_902803215.1 uncultured Lachnospiraceae bacterium | reverse complement strand
CGCGAAGGCTCTCCTGAGCGGATTTCTTAGTCTTTCTTAGGCGATTGGCTCTGAGGATCAGCAGGCACCTGTTCACAGACTGATGTGCCTGTGCGCTGTGGCCTGCAGCGGGGCTTGCTGTGCCGGGGCGTGATCAAATCGGTAACGTTGACGGAAAGCATACTATATGAATCCTAAAAATCGCCTGCCCGGGAACCCGGGCAGGCGATAAATTACTGCTTAATTAAAAATCAAAGATCCTGCAGCTCATCCTGGCACACAGGTTTGATTCCCGCTTTGGTGAGGATCTCTCCGGCTTTTTGATTGTCCTCCACACGCAGGATCATATAAGCACGACCCTTCTTGCGCGTGGTAAACGCATACATATACTCCAGGTTCACGCCGCCATCGCCAAGCAGACGGATCGTCTTGGAAAGTGCACCCGGCTCATCGGGAATCTCAACAGCAAGAACCTTGGTGATCTTAAAGATGTAGCCCGCATCCTTAAGAACCGTAGACGCATTATAAACATCATTCACAATAATACGGGCGATACCGAAATCCGCCGCCTCGGCGAGTGACAAAGCACGCATATCCACACCATTGCCCGAAAGCACATCTGTGAAATCGGCGAGCCTTCCCGGTTTGTTCTCCAGGAATACACTGATCTGTTTCACTGTCATGGTAATACCCCCTTTTAACTTAATAACTTATCAGCCTTGATACAGGTTACGTTTATCGATCACACGGACCGCCTTACCCTCGCTCCGGGTGATAGCCTTAGGATTGACCAGTTTAACCTTCGCGAAAATGCCCAGCATCGCTTTAAGCGCAGCGATAAGCTCTTTCTCTCTTGCGGAAACTTCGCTCAGACTGTCGGAGAACATCTCCGGTGTCATCTCCACCTGAACCTCGATAGTATCGCTGTTGTTGACACGGTCCACGATGATCTGATAGTTTGCCGGATATCCCTTGTTCATAAGAACAGTCTCGATCTGAGACGGGAATACATTGACACCCTTCACGATCAGCATATCATCGGCACGGCCGAGCGGTTTGGTCATACGAACATGGGTACGTCCGCAGGAGCATTTCTCACGGCTCAGGATACATATATCCCTTGTGCGATAACGCATCAGCGGGAATGCTTCTTTGGTAATACTGGTGAATACAAGCTCGCCCTTCTCACCGTCCGGAAGAACCTCTCCGGTCTTCGGGTTGATGACTTCGGCGATAAAATGATCCTCGTTAACGTGCATGCCCTTCTGCTCGGAACACTCGAACGATACGCCGGGGCCGGAAATCTCGGTAAGACCATAGATATCAAAAGCCTTGATTCCCAGTTTCTCCTCGATATCATGACGCATCTCTTCGGTCCAGGCTTCGGCGCCGAAAATACCGGCTTTCAGCCTGATCTGATCGCGAAGTCCGCGCTCGATAATGCTCTCTGCCAGATATGCGGCATAAGAAGGCGTACAGCAGAGGATCGTGGTTCCAAGATCGGTCATGAACTGGATCTGACGATCTGTATTTCCGGAAGACATCGGCAGAGTAAGGCATCCCACTTTGTGTGATCCGCCGTTAAGTCCCGGTCCGCCGGTAAAAAGTCCATAGCCATAAGACACATGGCAGACATCCTCTTTGGATCCGCCTGCAGCAACGATGGCTCTTGCACAGCAATCTTCCCACAGGTCGATATCATGCTGCGTATAGAATGCAACAACTCTTCGGCCCGTCGTACCGCTGGTCGACTGAATACGCACACACTCCGAAAGAGGACGTGCAAGCAGCCCGTAAGGATATGCATCCCTGAGGTCATCCTTGGTGATAAACGGAAGTTTTTTCAGATCGTCCACACCTTTGATATCGTCGGGTGTGAGCCCTGCGGCTTCCATTCTTTCACGGTAAAGGGGAACATTGTCCCACACGTTTCTGACCTGTTTTACAAGGCGTTCGCTCTGCCATTCTCTGATCTGTTCGGGAGATGCGCATTCGATCTCGGGCTGGTAATATCTTTCCATGATGCTGTGTTTCCTTTCTGTAAGTGTGATAAATACCATCCGCTGCTGACTTTTCATGTTCTGCGCCTGTTCGGCCTTACTGCAGAATATGCATATTCATGCATTCGGATGAATATATCATAACACCTGATCGTAAAAACGTAAATAGATAAGTGACAATAGTAATCGTTTTATTTATTGCAGTGAATATGGCTGCCTGCGTCTCACCCATATTCACCGATCTGCTGTCTCAGCTTTTTCAGTATCCTCCGTTCCTTTCGCGAAAGACACGACTGGGACATACCCACAGCGGCAGCCGTCTCTTCCTGCGACAGCATGCCTTTTGCGGAATCTGAGAAGAATCTCAGACGGATCACCTCTTTTTCTTTGGGAGACAGAGTACTCAGCGCGTCCTTCAACCGCGCTGCCAGCAAATGCTGAAAAGCCATGCCGGCGACAGGGTCCCCATATTCTGCCTTCTCTTTCTCCTCAGGCATTTCCGTTTCATAAGCCTGTATCTTTCTCAGCTTTCTCAGATACATTTTCATTTCATTTTCGATACAGTGTGCAGCATACGTGGCAATTCTTTTTCTCTGCACAGGATCATATGAGCTGATCGCCTTGACAAGACCGAAAGCTCCTGCAGAAAGCAGTTCTTCCATATCACCTGCGGTCCTGTATTTTTCTGCGGCCCACACGACCAGCCTCAGGTTGTGCGTCATCAGCTCGTCCCTGGCCTTCCTGTCATTGCCTGTGCCAAGCTTCTGTATCAGTTCTTTTTCCTTTTCCTCCGGCAGGACTGCCGGAAGCTCCTTCCCGGTTAACCAGTGCAACGGTAATTCCTCCTGTTCTTCCGTATACACTCCCCGGGATGATTATAGTAAACCTGTCCGGAAAAATTTGTCGAAATATGTCGAAACCACAAAAGAACCGTTCGAGAAAATTCGACATTTTTCGACATTTGCGAAGGATCTTTTCCTGTGCTTCCACTATATCTTTCAGGCACGCATGGCCTGTCCTTGATAGTCCTCGCCTGTTACAGACGACGTCTCCTCCACAGCACCCTTCGCGGTATTCGGATGCATGCCCGAATAGATGAAGTCGGCTATGAATATCGTCGCCAGTACCACGCATATCGAGATCAGCACTTT
>CADCPK010000487.1 GCA_902803215.1 uncultured Lachnospiraceae bacterium | reverse complement strand
GCAAAGAATCTTTCGATCTCGTCATCCTGAATAGGGCTGATGAATTTATTCAGCTTCTCCGCTTTTGCGGGGGTCGTGGTGATTGCTGTTACTTCGTGGTTCTGTGCAAGGAGTACAGCGAGAGAAAGCCCCACGTATCCTACGCCTGCTACTGTGATTTTCATAAAAGTCCCTTTCTTTAATATAAAAGGCCTGCGCACCAAGTAAACCGGCGCGCAGGCCTGAGTCGATCATTTAGTCAAAGGTAACCGGCAATCCGCTTCGAGTACTTGCCGGCAACCTATAGTCCACTCCGTGGGCTTTTGGTTACTATTATCTGCAGACAATGTCAACCGGTACATTGAAGATCTTGGCAACCTTCAGGATGGTATCGATATGACGGCCGACAGCCGCTGCCATGTGGTGGGTCGGGCCAGCTTCGCTCCAGCGGTTGCAGAATTCTCTTGCGCCGATGGAGAAGCGTGTTCTCATATTGGTATCGCCGAACATGAAGATCGGGCCTTCCTCGTTTACGCCTTCAGCAACGACAAATTTGAAGTGGCCGTCTCTGTCCTGCGTAATTCCGAGGTATGTTACGTCTCCTGTAGGCGGATAGAACTGGGTCAGATAGCCGCCGCCGGTCTTGCCGTGGAACACGGGAACGATCTTCATGGTAGGCTTCCTGCTCTGAGAAATGTCAGCATCGCCCGATCCGGAGTGGCCGATAATGCAGATGTCTTCGTTGAAGTCGATCGAGTACATCTCGGACAGCTGGCCTGTTCCGGAGATGGTCTTCAGGATGGACATAGCCATGGCTACCTTGATATCGCCTTCTACTGCGCATGCAGTACCCTGTTTGATCAGCATTGAGAATGCCGGGATAAGCATGCTGTCGAGTTTTCCGGCAACGCCCTGAGCAAAGCCGTCATAGTGAGAAGCGACTAAGCCGAGCTGCTCGTCTTTTACCCACTGCTCAAAAGCGACGACATATTTTGCCATATCCCAGACTTTTTCGATGGTTCCGCCGCCTTCGATGTCGAAGGTATCGAGAATATCCTGTGCTTTCGCGCGGATAGCATCCTCATCGGTGATATCATCGGCGATCGCCCACATCTTCTCCCAGTCGAACTGTTTGGTGTACAGCCACATACGATGATACAGGTTGGTCTCGTCGATGTAAAGGTCCATCATGCCGGGATACGGTCTGCCGATCTGTGCAATGTTGGTGTCTCTGAAACGTCTTCTGACCTGTGCAGCCTTGCACCAGTCTTCGATCTCGTGCTGTACATAGGGATCTCCTCCCTCTACAACGCCTGTGATGACCGCGTGACGTTTTCCTGCACGCTCAAGGTCTGCAACCATCTCGCCGACAGCGCCGCATGCATACAGCTCGCCGAGCCATTTGGGGGTATCTGTAGTTTCATACTCCGGAGCTCTGAGCTTCTGCACATTCACCAGAACAACCGGCACATCCAGGTCACGGACTGCCGGAAGCATATTGTAAGATGTCGCGTAGGTGAGCAGCTGCAGGATAACAAGGTCGACATCCGCTGCACGGAATTTGTCGCCTGCCGCCATGGAAAGCTCTTTTGTCGTGACGATTCCGCCATCAATCAGCTCAACCGTGTCCGGAATAGTCTTCTTGAACGCCTCATACTGCCCCTCAAACTCCGGTACCAGAGACGGGAACTGCGGAAGATACGCACCGAGTGCGATGGCAAACACGCCAACTCTTGCTTTAGTATTAACTAACATATGATACCTCCTCATTTAATAATCATACCGTTATTATATTATACAGTTTTAAGAAAAACAAGATGCGAAAAAGAAACACACGGGCCGGTCCCGTGTGTTTTTGATTCAGATAATAATAGCGTGCCCAGGAGGGAGGGGTTCGGGGAGGGTTGCCGGGTGCCGGTGGCACCCGTTTGGCAACGACCGGAGCGAAGCGTAGAAACGGGCTTCGCAACTCCGAGTGCTCTCCCTCCCCGACTTTGGGGTGCTCGAGGGCCCTCCCTCGATAGGAATCTCAACCTTTCACCGCACCCTCAATCATACCATTCATGATCTGCTTCTGCGCGATCAGGAAGATAATGATCATCGGAATGATAGCGAGCAGCGCCGCCGTAAGAATCAGATCCCACTGTTTTACGTACGATCCGACGAAAGCCTGCACTGCGACCGGAAGCGTTTTATACTTACCGTTAAGACCAAGAAGCATGGACGGAAGCAGATAGTCGTTCCAGATCCACATACCGTTCAGGATCGTAACGGTAGTCATAACCGGAGTAAGAAGCGGAAGGATGATTCTGAAGAATGTGCCTTCCGGTGAGCATCCGTCGATGGAAGCCGCTTCTTCCAGATCATACGGAACACCTTTGATAAAACCGGTAAGGATAAACACGGTCATGGCACCGCCGAATCCGCAGTATGCAAAGATGATTCCGGGGATGGTCGAGAGCATCGGGATCCCGACAAAGTTTCCGGCATCACGGAATGTCGAAACCAGCGGAAGCATAACGACCTGGAAAGGAATGATCATCGAAGCGATAAAGATCATATAAATTGCTGTAGCCCATTTTTTCTTGTTGTTACGGCTGATAACCCAGGCTGCCATGGATCCGAACAGAGCCAGCAGGACCAGGGAGATGACCGTGATCACAACAGATGAAAACAGAGCTCTCCAGAAGTTGAAGTTGGAGTTGTTGATAACCGCACCTAAGTTGGTAATAAACTGTTTGAAGGAAACACCTTTGAGTGCGATAGGGCTGGCAACGATATCTGCCTGCACCTTGAAGCTGTTCATCACAACAAGATAGAACGGAAACAGCACGTAAATTGCTATGATAATACCTACAATCGTGAGAATTAACGATCTTCTTCTTCTCTCCTCGCCTACCATCAGAGCTCCACCTCCCTCGAGTTAGAAATACGCACCTGGATAAGAGATACACAGGCCAGAATAATGAAGAACAGAACTGCTTTTGCCTGTCCGAGTGCATAGTTGTTCTTGGAAACGGCGGTATTGTAGATATTCAGAGCGAGCATCTGCGTACCGCTGGTGAGGTATTTGCCCATGAACTGCGCACTTCCTGTACCGCCTGTCAACGCCAGGTTGACGTCGAACTGTTTGAAAGCGGAAGTAAGTGTAAGGAAAGTACAGATCGTGAACGTCGACGCGATCATCGGGATCTTGATCTGGAACAGTGTCTGGGAAGGATTGGCTCCGTCGATCTGTGCCGCTTCGAGAACATCACCCGGAATCTGGGTAAGACCGGTGATGTAGATCAGCATGATATAACCTGCGTACTGCCAGATATAAACTACGATAATGGCGAACATAGCAGTCTTAGTCTGAACCAGCATGGAAGTCTTGGTGATATTGATCAGAACGTTGTTGAATACGAACTGCCAGATATAACCCAGAACGATACCGCCGATCAGGTTCGGAAGGAAGTATGCCGCACGGAAGAAACCGTCGCCCTTGATTCCGTTGGTGCAAAGGAGCGCCAGAAGGAAAGCGATCACGTTTACCAGGACCATATTCAGAACCACAAAGAGGAATGTGATCAGGATCGACCAGATAAACTGCGGATCGGAAAACATTGTCGTATAGTTCTCAAAACCTACAAATTTGGTGAACTGAATTCCTGTCCAGTCTGTGAAGGAATAATAAATACCGAGACACAGAGGAATAATTACCGTCACCGCAAAGGTGAAAAGCAGCGGGAACAGGAAAATAATGTAGATTATGCGCCTGTGATACTTGAGTGTCGGGAAGAAATAAAGGCCGGCAATGATGGCGACCATTCCGATGATAAGGAGAGCTCCTCTGTGCGGTGCACCGCTTCTGCTGAAATCCAGAATAAGTGAATAGACCAGGCTGAATGCGCCGCCGATAAGTAACACAAACGAGAGTAATTTCTGTGATGCACTGTTTGCTTTCATACTCTTTTCTCCCTGATTTTGATACATAAAGGCATACAATATGTCTTGCTGCCCTCTCGAAAAGAAGGGACGGCGACTGCGGTCACCGTCCCCCGGTTTTAAAATATACTATTAACTTTTACTGCTCCTGATTAGTTCTGAGCATAGTAGTCAGCAATAACAGAAGTCATAGCCTGTGTGAAGCTTTCTGCATCCGGAATGCTGCCAAGAGCAAAGTCAAGGTACAGCTGGCCTGTAGCGTTCTGATCCAGACCGGATTTGTTCTTCAGCCAGTGCCATGCAGATGTCTTGCCTGCTGCTGTGTAATCAGCGATGGTCTGTGCAAACGGATCCTCTGCTATGAACGAGCAGGATTTGAACGGGCTGATGAAGCCGCCCTTCATAACCAGGATCTCCTGACCTTCGTCTGTTGCCAGCCAGTCAAGGAATGCCTTAGCTGCGTCTGTGTTGTCGTTCTGGAATACTGCCCACCAGGACGGGGAGTTGGTAAGGATGGTGTCGATGCCTTCTTCGAAAGCGTACGGGACCATACCAACTTTGAAGTTACCTGCTTCTTCATACTGAGCAGCGTCATCTGTTGTCATGGTTGCACCGATCCAGGAACCCTGGGTAACGAACGCATATTTGCCGGAAGCAAATCCGAGGATCTGCTGATCATAGGTACCGGAGGTAAGGAAGCCGGAATCTTTGTCAGCGAACTCGTTGAACAGTGCGATCATCTCT
>CADCPK010000486.1 GCA_902803215.1 uncultured Lachnospiraceae bacterium | reverse complement strand
CTGTTTTGCTGATCTTTTCTGTCGTCTGAATCCCTTTCGCCAGTCCGGACTCCGTCTGAAGCTGAACGATCCTGCCATCCACCTGGCGCTCTTCGACGTAACCCATCTGCATAAGCAGCCGGAAAACATCTGTTCCGTATAAATGCTTCACATTGTCCCCGGAGGTTATGTGGTTCAGCCGCTCCTGTAGTTCCGATATAAAACACAACTCCTGATACTTATATTTTAACGCATCCTCCGGATTAAGGTAAAAGGGAACCTTATACCTCCTGCGTTTCTTCTTCGATTGAGGCTGAAGCTGCGGCTGCAGCTGAGACTGCGGCTGTGACTGAGGCTGCGGCTGCAGCTGAGACTGTGCCTGAGACTGCGACTTCGTCTGCGCTTTCGCTTTCGCATCCGCAGCATCCTCTTCCGCCCTAATGCTTGTAATCTCCTCCGGATGGCTCTCCATAAACGCTGTTACAGCCTCAATAAACCGGTCCCCATACTTCTCATATTTCGCCTGGCCTACACCGGACACATTCAGGATCGACTGCCGGTCTGTCGGCGTCTGGATGCTCATGTCAATCAAGGTTTTATCACTGAAGATAATATAAGGCGGCAGCCCCTCCTCCCTGGCGATCTGAAGCCGAAGCTGTCTGAGATTCTCAAACAGTTCATACCCCGCCTTTGTAAGGGAATCCGTATGCTTTCTGCCCTGGCTTTTCTTCCGGCGCTCCGGTTCTCTGTCCTTAAATGTCCGGACCAGGACACGCGTTTCCGGATTTTTCAGCGGTTCGATATTCCCCAGGCGAATCACACTGTACTGCTCTGCTGTCTGATACAGATACCCATCCAGAAGAAGCTGACTGATCAGCAGCCTTAAATCTGCTTCGGACCGGCTCTTCAGCGCGCCATACGTCCGGTAATGAACGGTTCCAACCTCCTTCAGTCTTGCCCTGTCTGCGCCAAGGAGCGTACCGATCACAATGTTCAGACCATACCGCCCTCTTGTCTCCCAAACACAGTTGATGACGGCCTTTGCGTCCTCTGTCATGTCGATTTCCGTAAATTCTCTGTGACAGTTCCCGCAGTTGCCGCAGGGCACATCCCTCTTCTCACCAAAATATTCGAGAATGTAGTTGCGAAGGCATTCGGTCGTCCGGCAATACCCTTCCATCACATGGAGCCTTTTTGCATCCCGCTGCCGGATCAGCTCCATATCCTCATCGGAAATATCTGAAAAATCCTTATGGTCAAGCAGAACCTTGTTGATCATGATATCCTGCGCGGAGAAAAGCAGGATGCATTCCGACGGTTCCCCGTCACGTCCGGCACGTCCCGCCTCCTGATAATAGTTCTCCATGCTCTGCGGCATATTGTAATGGATGACAAATCGGACATTGGATTTGTCGATGCCCATGCCGAATGCGTTTGTCGCAACGATGACCGCGGCCCGGTCATAGATAAAATCATTCTGGCTGGTCTTTCTGTCCTCATTGTTCATTCCGGCATGATATCTCACCGCCAAAACGCCCGAGGCGGAAAGCAGCTCAAACAGGGCATCCACGTTTTTTCTGGTCGCACAGTATATGATACCGCTGTCATCCGGATGCTTCCGGATATAGTCCAGCACAAAATCGTCTTTTCGTTTGACCGTCTCTACATCGAAATACAGGTTCTCACGGTCAAATCCGGTCGCAACAATCTTCGGCTCCCGCAATTTGAGAACACATGCAATATCTGTCTTGACTTCCTCGGTTGCGGTTGCCGTGAAAGCGCTGACGACCGGTCTTTGAGAAAGCCGGTCGATAAACTCTACGATTTTCAGATAGCTTGGCCGGAAATCCTGTCCCCACTGGGAAATACAATGGGCCTCATCCACCGTTACCATCGAGATGTCTGCCTGATCGACAAAATCCGCAAACGCATAACTCTCGAGGCGCTCCGGCGCGACATACAGAATTTTATAGGTTCCCTTCAGGGCATTTGCATAAGCCTTTGCGATCTGTGTCTCCGTCAAAGAAGAATTTATATAACCTGCATGGATCCCCGCTTCATTTAATGCCTTCACCTGATCCTGCATCAGGGAAATGAGCGGCGAAATGACAATCGTTATCCCGGGAAACAGCAGCGCCGGCACCTGATAGCAGATCGATTTTCCGGATCCCGTCGGCATAACTGCAAGGACATCTTTTCCGTCCAGGATCGCTTCAATGATTTCTTCCTGCCCCGGTTTAAAGGAATCATATCCAAAATACTGTTTTAAAATATCTCGTGCGTGCATACTCACCTTCCTATTATGTCAAGCCCAAAATTCAAGTTTTATGCGGGTTTGACTGACCGCTATACCTCTTGATAACAGAGCCAGATGGGTAT
>CADCPK010000485.1 GCA_902803215.1 uncultured Lachnospiraceae bacterium | reverse complement strand
TTAACAATAAGTCACATCAAAAAACAAATAAAAACGGGTCAAAATCTAATATTTGTTAGAAAAATGTTAGAAACCCTCTTCTAAAAGGGCGCGTTGCAAAATGAGAAATTTTGCGACGCGCCCATTCATTATGCACGAAAGAGTCTTGAAAAACAGCGGATGTTGAAAAAGGAAGACGAATTTGGGCAGAAACAACCAGGCCCCAGCGAAAACCGGCGCCAAATGTTGAAAACTATTACTTATTCTGAACAGTCAGGCACTCTTGCAAACGGACATATGTGACTGCAATCTGCCGTTTTCCTGCTTCATCCACCGCTTTTTCAGGTTAAAACCCAGAGCAAGGAAGAAAAGCTCCGTCCGCACATTGGCTTTTCCCGTCGTCAGAAACCTGCGGAATCCAAAATCTGTCTTGAGTAAAGCGAAGGTCCCTTCAGCCTGTATGGATCTGCATAGCCTCAGGTAAATACCTTCGTCGGTGGTCACATTTGCTTCTGAAATCGCCCGGTACTGTTCAAACTGTTTTCTGACCTGAAGCTCCTTCGGCAGCCCGTCTTTCGCCTTGCAGCATTGAGCCCGGCAGGGACAGCCCACACAGCTTTCACAGCGGTAATGGCTCGTCACGATTCCGTCCTTTTCGCTTTCCCGGTACAGCTTCAGCTTTCTGCCCTGTGCGCAGACATAATAATCTCCCTCGGCGCTGTATCTCATGTTTTCCGCCCGGCCGAGCTGTCGCTTGAACTTTGCTGTCTGTTTCACTTCGTGGTTCTGCGGTTTGATGTAGCTCCCCATGCCGTGGCGTTCCAGATACAGATAGTTTCCCACGCTCTCGTATCCTGCATCTGCCACGATTTTCTCATACTTCCTGTGCTGCTTCCGTTCCATCGTTTTCAGAAACGGCTGCAGTGTCCCGTAGTCCGTCTGGTTTGAGAATACGTCGATCCCTGTGATGTACTCGCTGTTAACACCGATCTGCACGTTGTATGCCGGCTTCAGCTGCCCGTTCCGCATATGGTCCTCTTTCATCCGCATGAAGGTCGCATCGTGATCTGTCTTGGAGTAGCTGTTTCTGCTTCCGCCCATGATGGCAAGCGACTCCTCATACTGTTCCCATCGCTGACGCAGGCCATCCAATGCCTCCCACTCCCGCTGTGCGTCACTTTTTCGCTTTCCACTGCCGTGCACGAAGACAATACCCTTTGCCTCACGTGCCAATCTCCTCTGTAAGCCACCCAGCTTCTTTAACCCGGTCAGACAGTATACTTCCGCCTTGACCTTTTCCAGCTGCTTTTCCACGCTCTTTCGCCAGCAGAACGTATATCTTCCCGCACGGCTTTCCAGCTTCGTTCCGTCTATAAAGACGGCTTTATGATCTGTTTCTCCCTGCTTCTCAAGCAACCGTACATACTGGTAGAACAAGTCTTCCACTGCCTCTGCGCACCGTCCCGTGCGGAACCGTGCGAAGGTAGTATGATCCGGCACGGGCTCATCCTCCAGCAGCCACATGAAATCTATCCTGTACCGGCACGCTTCCTCCAGCTTCCGGCTAGAATAGATCCCGCATTCGTATCCGTATGCCATTACCTTGAACATCACCCGCGGATCGGCTGCGGATTTTCGCCCTTTCGGCGAATACGCTTCGTACAGTTTCCTGTACTCCAGTTCCTCAAGCTGGGCGCTCGCTAACCGGACGGGGCGTTCTTCGGTAATAAAATTTCTGTATTTAGTGAAATTACCAGTTGACCATTTCGCTCAATGATATTACACTTATTCTCGGTAATTTTATTCTTCACAACTTAATTTTACCAAAAACATGAGCATCAGCCAACCCTTTCGGGTCAACTGATGCTCTTGTTTTTTCAGGCTCTATTTTGCAACGCGCCCCATTTTTATGCTAACAACAGCGTTTTCTAACATTTTCATGCTTGAAAGTTTTTAGTTGCTTTTATGCAATAATCTGTTTTTCTCAGATGTACCACACGAGTCTGGAGAATTTGATATTCTTTATGACTGCACGCAGGAGGAAAGCTCCATCATAACCAAAAGTATGATGATGCTCAAAGAAATACTCCGTAGCTATAAGATAACAAAGTAATAATAAGGTTCCGCTGAGGCGCAGGTGCACTCCGGTTATTATCCGGAGTGCTATCTGCGATGGCGGGAGATGGAGAGCGCAGATGAATTTCTGCGTCCTCCTTTTTTATTGGGGCACATTCTGAAAACCCGCTTGTTTACAGGCTTCTTATCCTGTTCACAAAAAGTTAACAAACTTTTTTCAAAAAACTGCAAATTTTGAGCCTTCTCGCTGCCTAGATTATGAGGGGATTGTTTCCTGAAAAAGTGAGGTAAAAAGATAGAAAAGTTCATATATTTACGCTATTCTGATATCAAAGACTACGTTATCAGGCGAGAGAGGATATGAAGAAAAAGACTATTATCAAAATACTCCTTGTGATGGTGGTTCTTGGTGTTATATTCGGTATTGGAGTCATTGCCGCAAATGCCCATATAAAGTCGGTGACGAAGGATTACATTATCTCCGAGTCCGAGCTGAAGAACCTGGATGACATTGATTGCATTCTTGTTCTTGGCTGCGGCGTATGGGATGACGGCACTCCGACAGATATGCTGGCAGATAGGATTAAGGTCGGTATCCGTACTTATGAGACCGGCGTTTCAGACAGACTGCTGATGTCCGGTGACCATAGCCGAAAAGATTACGATGAAGTCAATACCATGAAGGCTATCGCGGTGGAAAGCGGCATACCGGCGGACAATGTGTTCTGTGATCATGCAGGCTTCTCAACTTATGAAAGCATGTATCGTGCATCCGATATTTTCGGAGCCGATAAGATCGTTATTGTGACACAGAGTTATCACCTGCCGAGAGCAATTTACGATGCTCAAAAACTGGGCATCGAAGCTTACGGTATCTCTGCCGATGAGAGAACATATATGGGGCAGATATACAGGGATGCCCGTGAGCTGCTGGCCAGAGCGAAAGACTTCGTTTGGTGCATCATTCAGCCGGAGCCAACGTTCCGGGGAGAGAAAATTCCGATTACCGCAAACGGCAGCCTAACAGACGGATGATTTGGAGATAAACATGAAGAACATCACAATAGCAACTTTAAGTATAGCCATTTTGATTTCTCTGGCTGGATGCGGAAGAAAAGACGTTTCTATTGGCATTATCGGCGGTGCTGATGGACCTACAGAGATAATCATTTCTGATAAGGAAAAAGATGGGGCAAACGTAAGCAATCCCTGGTCCGATTGGAACTCTGTAACGGAAGCAGAGAACGCTGCTGGATTTTCATTTGGACTGCCGGAAACAATCGAAGGCTCTTACGTTGCCGAGAGTTATCGGACTATGTCTGGTGAAACGCCGATTATAGAGGTCACCTATGCCGACGAGGACTGGACCGTTGTTGTACGAAAAGCTCCGGGTGAAGACCAGGACATCTCCGGTATATATGATCATAATGACGTTCAAACAGAATGGCGGAATGGTGAGCAGATAACCTATTACCGGCAGCATGACTCGAAAAGTGGTTCTTTGAAGATAGTCATTTCAGATGATGGATATTCCTGGTCTGTATATGCACCGAATGGCTTTTGGGGTGGATCGTGGGATGGCTTTATGATTTCCATTTTTGAGCAATAAACATGAATTTGCGGGGTTATCCATATGACAATAGATGAAATGCTGTTCTGGAATGATTATCCGAATATGCTCCCAATATACGAAGCGCTTCGCAGGAACCTGACAGAGCACTATCCGGATATGAGCATCAAAGTATCCAAGACGCAGATATCCTTTTACAACCGACATATGTTTGCTATGGCATCCACTCCTAAAAAACGCAAAAAGGACTGGCCTAAAGAATTTGTGATGCTCTCTATCGGACTTCCGTATCCTTTGAAAAACCCAAGAGTACTTGCATCAGTTGAACCGTATCCGGGCAGATGGACACATCACATTGCCCTGACAAATGAAGCAGAAATGAATGATGAATTATTGGAGTGGATAGACGCCGCCTATCAATTCTCAGAAAGCAAGAGATAAACTTCAGTTTGTAGAGCTGTCTAATCGCACATTTGCAATACCTGATCTCAACTCGTACAATAAAGAAAAAAGCCTGGAGGCACGAGATGAGAACCAGAAACAGAGATATGAAAGTGATAAGCCTTAACGCAAAAGAACTTCGCCTTTTGAGAACCGCAATGATTCATTTCCGGAATAAGGTTATCAGCGAAGGAAAACCGGCAGACGACATCAATGGGCTGCTGCTTTCGCTGATGAGCTGATACCAATCAAAACTAAATAACCATCATGGTCGCAGAGTGAAATATCTCGTAAGCGTAAAATAAGAGGGCGGGTTGAGTGCGCGCCTCAGCTATGAGAGAATGAGCAGGGACTCTCATAGACTTCCATCGAGTCGA
>CADCPK010000484.1 GCA_902803215.1 uncultured Lachnospiraceae bacterium | reverse complement strand
GGGGGAAACGCCCGCCAAGACTTAAGGCGCGGAACTTGGTGGATGCTGCGCTGCATCAATATGAGGTCACAGAGTGGTGCGGAAGGGCAAAAAATGCGACAGAACAGGATGTCCGCTTTCAGCTGGCAGGTCTGATGAAGGGAGACAAAGGAATCTGGAAGACGGAATTTGTTGACAAGTTTGAAGATTTTCTCGCGTCAACAGAGCGGTTTGCGGATGTCATGGAAGCAATTTCTGCCTATTACGCGGGTGTCGGGACAAGCCTTGCGGCGAATGATTTTACCAAGTTTGCGGAGGCAGGCAGCGCCAGGAACAGCGTTAATCTCTGTAAGGATGCGAATGTCTATGAGTGGGTGAAGCTGAAGATTGATCAAAAGCTTGCCACTGTTGACATCGGAAAGGTTCGGATGGCCCTGGTTGATGATTTCTATAATCATACGGATCAGTGGATCAGCAGCGAGGAAGGGGTTGCGCGGCAGCGATTCGATGAAGTCATGAGTGCGTCGCTGCAGATCGGAGGCCATGCTGTCGGAGGAAACGGCATGAGTCTTGAAATCAGCGATTATTTTGACTATGTCCTGAGCGGCATTGCAGGTGCCCCGGCCCAAGCGACCGCGGTTCAGAATGCCGTCCAGGATATTTATACCCAGCTGATCACCAAGAGTTCTCCATCCCTGAAACTAAAGCCCGGGACTGCCCAGGTCATTAACCGCTATATCCTGCTTCCAGAGAGTTTGAAAGGGGGAAAGTGTGGGCCGCTGATTCAGAAAGCCTTTGCTAAGCTCGTTAATGGAGCAGCTGCTGGAGCAGAGAAAGGCGTATATTTTTCTTCTGTGACGGATGCGATTGTCTGCTACCAGACATCTGTCGCCAATGCAATCAGCGATTTAAGCGATCTGGATCTCTGGGAGGATGCGTATGATGCGGCCCATACCAATACGCGGCATCTGCATAACGGAGAATATCCGAGGCTTCACATGACTACTGGATTTTCACAGTATAACGAGCTGAATCAGGCAGAGACAGACCAAGCAGCAGGGCAGAACGGGCCGCGTGAAGTACTTCCTCTTGATGAGGCACCGGCAGCGGCGGATCAGAAAGCGATTTATGGAACCGGGCTTTCCTGGTTCGATTATCCGTCGATCAATTACGCGCGGTATGCGGATGATTTCACGAATGGCGCCGATACGACCGAAAGCCGGTATCGGAGCGGCCTTTTTGCCAAGCGTGTCAAGGAAGCCCTTCGCATTGGTATCATCGAATGTGAAAAAGCCGGTTTTCAGTATAAATATTTCCTGAACCTGCTTCCAAAGGACTGGACAAATCTGGAAGTCAACGGATATAAGGCCAAGAATGGATGGAGATTTGCACGCGGACAGAAACTGTTCCTGTATCTGAAGGCGCAGAATCCTGCGGCGGCTGGGATCTGCAGAAAACAGATCTGTCTTTCCGACTCTCCGTTTTTCGGGCCAGACGGATTCAATTTTACGGCGAAGGCAAATCTTGCTCACTGGACAGAGGATCAGGCTGACAGACAGGCGGAATTGTATATGATGCGTATCCTCCGGAAGGCGACAGAACTTTATCAGGAGATGGAAGATACAATGTACCGCTTCTATCCGGTCGAATACGCGCTGGAGGAAAAGGAAAAGGAAAAGAAGGCTCAGTACGAAAAGGAGGAAAAGGAAAAGAAGGCTCAGTACGAAAACTTCGCGGACTGGGTTCTTCATGGGGTCATTACCTGTGATGAAAACGGAACGCACTGGAGCGTCAGAACAACACCCGATGAGGTGAAACTGATGACCTTCAGTCCCAAAGACGTTGCGCTGATGGATAAAGACCAGAAGCGGCTGCTAGAGGACGGGCTTCGATTAAAGCTTGTCTATGATTCATTCACTGCTCTGCGCCAGGAGAAGAGGCTCACAGATGATAAGATGGCTAATATCAAAGTTGCAGTTATAAAAGCGCTGAGCGATGAGCAGTTTGATCAGATGCTGGCTAAGAATATTGCATTCGTCCAGCAAGAGCTGGATAAATATAATGAAAAATATGGCAATACGAAAGATCCGCTCGCTGCGATTATGAAGGCCTATGAGGCAGATAATAGTCAGCTCGATCGGATGCAGGAGATTGTGGATTTTTATACAGCTGTAGATAATGTGGTGAAAGTCTGACCTGTATTGCTGCAGAAAGGAGCTTCTCAATGGCCTTTGGTGCATTAACCGTATTTTTTGATGAGCTGTCTGAAGATGACACGGAGCCGTCCCGCATGCAGGATTTTCTAAGCGATGCGATACCAGAGGATCAGTATATGTATCGAGCCGTGAAGACTGTGCCGGATGAAAAGAAACTCATTGATGATATTAAGGAAAGCAACGACAACCTTGACATCATATATCCGGCTCCCATGTGCTTTGTTTTCTGCTATTATCTGGATCTGAAGGATCTGACGGATGAAAAGGTCAGTGAGTTTTTCAGAAGAGCAGACGCTTTCGGGGCTCTTCAGCCGGATGCAGGCCAGCATTATGTGATCTGCTTCCGGTATAAGGCAGACAGTCTCGGTAAAGAAGAGAGAGACAGGGTCTGTCCGCTTCTGGTTCGTTTGATGACGAAGGATCCTGTCGTGTCCAGAGAGATCTATCTTTTTTATGCGACGGCACTTCAGAACTTTGAGTCACAGGAGAAGGGGCTGGCCCGCTGCCTGTATCAGGAATCAAGAACTGCCGGCTTCCCAGTAAACGGTGTATGGGGTTCATGGCTGAAGACGATTACTTATGATGAATTTTATGAGAATCGTGTGGCGAAATGCGACGCTGAGCTTGCCCGGATTCAGTCTTATCTGGAAGATGCGGCAGATCCTGATCTGAAGACGCTTAAGGCTAAGGCCAATGCGATTTACAGGGAGGCGCATGAAGGATATCGCGCCTCTCTCAGAAAATTTCGTGCGCGGGAGAGCCTGTTCCCCGTAAACGTAGAAGACTTTGAGAGAGGACTGTTCAAAGCTTACCCCAAGATCGATTTTCATGACGGGCAGCTTCAAAAGGCCAGAGTGCGTTACCAGGAAGAAAGAGAGCAACAGTTTCTTCGGAAGGTAAATGTGAAAGAGCTGATGAATGTCATGGAGGCTTACCATGACCCTGATCTTGAAGCTCTCTCGGATTTCCTTCAGGCGGATAATGCAAAGGATTCGTTTCTTTCCAGCGACGGCACTTCGGAAGTCGATAAAGAAGCGGAATTAAGATTTCGAAATGGCGTGGCGAAGATTCTCTGGCAGAAGCTGGAGGACTTTCTTAAGAGTAAAAACCGGGAAAAGATCAAAGGAGATAAGCTGGCCCGTCAGAAACGCTTAAAGAAGGAAAAAGCGAAGGCTGGCGTCTATAAAAACCTTGCGGAATGCTGTAACGAAATTGAAGCGCGAACCAAGTTTGTAGGAATTCATGGAAAGTTGGGCGAGATTGTAGCAGAGCGGGTGTGGGTCAGTCCGGGCTGCGCGGCAGCGCTTGCCGCCGGCAAGCTGCCTAAGGTTAAGAATCTTCCAGCGCCGGAGCCGGAGGCTTTGCCAGACATTGCCCCTCCGGAGATAGCGGTGCTTCGTGTGTACGGGCTACTTGGCCTGAAGGCAGAAGATGCAGTAGGAAATCTTTCAGCTATTCTGTCATAACAGGAGAATTATATGCTAAAAGACAGAATTACACTTACACAGAATGGATTTTTCATTATTAAGGAACAATCAGATACACAAAAAGAGGTTTTCTATGGGACTTATCGTATGAAAGATGATCCGGAGACCATTCCAGAGCAGCAACAGCCGCTTCGTTACTGGGACCCGAATTTTGCAGCAGAAGCGAAGATTAGTGACACTGCACCCTGTGTATATGTTGCGGAGAAGGAAGGAGACCGGATTGTAGAGGCATGTCATTTTATAAAAAAAAATCCGGACAGGGAGAAGAAGCCGCGACTCCTGATTTATACTGAAAAAGCCAAATGGAAATCCAAATGGAAATATGGGAGAGGCGCCTATCTGATTACGATTTCGTGGCCGGATTCAGCGGGTGAGGCTTTAAACAACAAGTATATC
>CADCPK010000483.1 GCA_902803215.1 uncultured Lachnospiraceae bacterium | reverse complement strand
ATATGGGAACACTCGAAACTATAGTGTGGACTGATGAAAAGGATCGCTACGCCTTTAACGAAGACCATTCGTTGATCCGCGCGAACCAGGGACATTCGATCCCTGTTGACATTGAGCTGAAAGAGGTGCGTCCACCGGAAGTGTTATACCACGGGACCGGAGAAAAGTATGTCCCGTCCATCAATAAAGAAGGGCTTGTGCCGAAATCGAGGCTCTATGTACATCTGTCCGCTGATAAAGAAACAGCAAAAAAAGTCGGCGCCAGACATGGGAAACCGGTGATTTATGCCGTTCTTGCCGAAGAAATGGCGGCTGACGGTTTTGCATTTTATCTCTCAGAGAACAACGTTTGGTTGACGAAAAGCGTTCCGGTAAAATATCTGAGAAAAGATACTAGAGGAGGGTATGGTTATGACTGAAAAAGAACTGCTGTTTGATCCGGATTCGTTCTTGTCCAACTATTATCCCTGCAGCGTTGCGTACAGGCGTAATATTTTTACCTCATCGGAAGCATGTTATCAGTCCGAAAAATTCGACGATTGGGCAATCAAAAGAACCTTCTCGCTGTTGGATGCAGATGAATCACGCAAGGTAGCGCATCGTATTTCACGCTTGCAAACCCCGAAATGGGATGCGCTGAAGTATGACGTTATGGTCGACATCCTCAGAGCGAAGTTCACACAGAATCACGACCTGGCCAAGAACTTGTTGCAGACCAACGATGCAATACTTATTGAGAATACATCATCTTGGCATGACAATACCTGGGGGCACTGTCTATGTGAGTGTTGCAGAAATCTTCCGTATGAGAACCTGTTGGGGAAAGCGTTAATGCAGGTTCGACAGGAATTGAAGCAAGGAAGCATTGAAATGCAGGACGGGGTTATAAATAGCTTTTGGCTGAAGACTCTGCCGACGATGGAAAAAACCACGTTCATTTTTGAAGTGAAAAATCCGCATGGGATGAAAACTCAATTTGGTTCTTGCACTCTGGCAGAAAAAGATGAACAACCGGAACGACTCCGTGCGCACGTTCTTTCTTTATCACCGGATTCCGACAGAATGGTCATTGTTTGCGGAGGAAACTATTATATGGTCCGACTTTATCCACCGCTCGATCACCCGATCCGGCATATGGAAAAAATCTGCGGGGAGTGCGTCTTTCGCTTTGCAGATGATCTGGATCCATCATATGAGGTCCTGCGTGTCAACTGGCAGAAGGAGTTCGCAATCGTCACCTTTACCGATTCGTACAATGATGAATTCATAGATCGTTTCGTCCCGTCCCATTAAATCATTTTTACAATTTAAAAGAATAAGCTCCTCTCTTCACAAAAACATAATTCATTTCATAAACGTAAATCGACAAAGGTTCGTTCCGGATATTATAATCAAATTAAAAAAAGAAGGTGGCATATTTGGATAAGACATTTGACAATTATATTACGGATGCAGAATCCAAAGAGATTGTTGAGGAGTTGAAGGATCTGACATATGACCCAGGCGCATCATTTTCCCCGCTCATCCTTCACGGAAAAAGCGGAGTGGGAAAGACTCACCTTTGCGAGGCGATTCGACAGGAGTGGGAGAATACTGTCATTTATCCGGCAGAAGAAATAAAAGCAAGAATCATCAAGGTGCTTTCAAATGAAATTACTGAAGAGGAATTTTTTGCCTTGTTTGCAAACCATCACGTTATCATGGATGACGCCCAGCAATTTATGTTTCTGACTGAAGTTGTCGATTTCGGTTGGAATACCGTTTACTTCCACTGGGATGCAGTTCAAGACCTGATCGCGAAATTCATTATAAATCAGAGAGAGAACGGGTTTTACGTAATTCTTGTTTTTGATGATAGTTTCAATAAAAACAGACTCAATCAGAACATGCGGTTTGTTCTGCCATACGGGGAAGTTCTTCGCGTCCCTGAGCCTGACCGTGATACGAGAGCTCGGTATTGCAAAGAAGCGTTTCACAGACATAATATCAACTTCTCGGACGAGGAGGCCGGAATTTTTGTAGACGCCTGGGGCCCTACGATTCCCCGAATCAACGCGGCGATTCGTGCGGTTCTGGCAAAAAGACAGTTCAGAACAGGGATGGAGGAATGAAGAAGTGGACGCCATTTTCTATAACGGGGACGGCTCGACGAAAATACAAAAAATCGATTTTCAGCAAAAAAAATGGGTTAACTACTGTTTTAAGGAAGCAGAGCTCGCTCCAGGAAAAATGAGCGATATGCTTCAAGATTTGGTCTACTTCAGCACAATCCCTTTTTTTGAATACCTGCATACTACCAGAGAAGACAAAAGAAAGGCGCTCAAAGATCTCTTTCTAAAGAGGTTAGTCGAATTCTTTGACGAGGCACTTGAAAACGATATGCCGATTGAAGAAGTAATACAAGCAAAAAAAGCGCGGGATATCGTT
>CADCPK010000482.1 GCA_902803215.1 uncultured Lachnospiraceae bacterium | reverse complement strand
GTATAGCAGAACCCTGTAGCCATATTCATATAATCCTTATAAATAACCCTGCCGTTCTTCTCCTCAGTAATAACATCCACCATAAGGTGCACCCCAAACAGGTTGATGTCACTCTTCAAATCAAACATAAGCTTGCGCGTTTTTTCAGCATTCATCCGTATGTCCTCATCACTATAAAATCAAAGTCAGATTTTTGGTATAATCTCCTAATCATTATACCGCTGAAAAGACCTGCCCGCAACTAAATCCCAAAAAGAAAAAGGGACGCAAAACGCGTTCCTTTTTCTTTGTTCCTTATTTATCTCTCCAGATGATCCTCCCTTTAGAAAGATCATACGGCGACAACTCAATAGTAACTTTATCTCCCGGAAGGATCCTGATAAAGTTCATACGAAGCTTCCCACTGATATGCGCAAGCACAACATGCTTGTTCTCCAGCTCAACCTTGAACATTGCGTTCGGCAGCTTCTCCAACACTACGCCTTCTACCTCAATAACATCTGCTTTAGACATTCTATCCTCCTGCTAAAAAACTGTTTATTTCGTCAATGTGAGTATCTCCGGCTCTCCATCCGTGATCAAAATTGTGTTCTCATAATGCGCCGAAAGCGACCCATCGGCCGTGACCACTGTCCAGCCGTCATCCAGCCACGCCACATCGGCCCTGCCCATATTGATCATAGGCTCCACCGCAAGCGTCATCCCCGGCTGAAGCTTAATGCCCCGCCTTCTCTGCGGGAAATTAGGGATCATCGGATCCTCATGCAAATGAGTTCCGATCCCATGACCCACCAGGTCACGCACGATTCCATAGCGAAAACGCGCAGCCCGCGCTCCGATCGCCTTGGAAATATCATTCAGGTGATTACCCGCCCTGGCCTGCTTAAGCCCCTCAAAAAAGCACTGCTGTGTCACATCGATGAGAAGCTGCGCGTCCGGCGAAACCTCGCCCACCGCATACGTCCTGGCAGCATCCGAATGATAACCTTTATAAATGAGTCCGGCATCGATCTTTACCAGATCGCCGTCCTGCACAATTCTTTTCTCGGAAGGAATTCCATGCACCACTTCATCATTGATACTGATACAGAATGAAGCAGGAAAGCCTTCATAATTGAGGAAATTGGGTACACAGCCATAAGAACGGATAAGATCATAACCGATCTGATCGATCTCTTTCGTGCTGACACCCGGTTTAATGTAAGGGATCAGACCATCATGAACCTTTTCGAGGATATGGCCTGCCTCCCGCATAAGTTCGATTTCATGAGCTGTTTTAATAGTGACGGACATACAGGCTTCTCCTTATTCTCCGAGAATACCTGTGATCTCGGAAAATACCTCTTCCAGATCCTTGGTTCCGTCGACTGTCTTCAGCACGCCTTCTTTGTTATAGTAGTCGATGAGCGGCTGAGTCTGCTCGTGATAAACGGTAAGACGTTTGCTGACAGTCTCGGGCTTGTCATCATCACGAAGAACAAGAGCCTCGCCACAGACATCGCATACATTCTCTGTCTTCGGAGCAGCGTAAACGATATGATAGGTAGCTCCGCACTTCAGGCACGCACGACGGCCCGACATACGATTAACGATATTCTCGTCCGGAACATCAACATCGATAGCATAGTCGATTTTGGTTCCCAGTTTGTTAAGCGCATCTGTGAGGCACTCAGCCTGCGGAATGGTTCTGGGGAAGCCGTCAAGAACATAACCGTTCTTAGCGTCATCCTGCTGAATACGATCGACAACCAGATCGCATGTCAGCTCATCGGGAACCAGAAGGCCCTGATCCATATAAGTCTTAGCCTTCTTGCCGAGCTCTGTACCATTTTTGATGTTTGCACGGAAAATATCTCCGGTGGAGATGTGCGGGATTCCGTATTTTGCGGCAATCTTCTTAGCCTGCGTACCTTTACCTGCACCCGGTGCTCCAAGCATGATGATCTGCATAGTATTCCTCCTTTAAATGATCTGATATTTACTGTTTCATTTAGCGTACTTATATACCTGATTCTGATTATATCGCTTTACGAATATTCTTACAAGTAAAAAATACAGTATGCGTCTGTAACTATGCATAGTTTTAAGGCTATGTACAGTAACAAAGGCCGCGATGCGGATGCATCGCAGCCTTATGATTATCTTCCAAGAAAACCTTTGTAATTACGAACGATCATCTGGGATTCGATCTGTTTGACCGTCTCCAGGATAACGCCCACGATAATGATGATGGACGTTCCGCCGAATGACACATTCGCACCGAACACACCGTTAAAGATAAACGGAATGACACAAACAATGACCAGGCCTACAGCACCGATAAAGATGATGTAGTTAAGAATACCTGTCAGATAGTCTGACGTCGGCTTGCCGGGACGATAGCCCGGAATGAAACCGCCCTGCTTCTTGATATTGTCTGCAACTTCCAACGGATTGAAGGTGATGGAAGTGTAGAAATAAGCAAAGAATACGCAGAGTACGATGTAAACAACCAGACCCCAGCTATAATGAAGCTGTCTCGGATTGCACCAGTTATTCGAAGAAAGTCCTCTGATGATCTCACTGAAAACACCGGTACCGTTGGCATGTCCGGTCAGCTGAGCGATGATCGACGGGAAGGACATGATGGAAGAGGCAAAGATTACCGGGATAACGCCGGCGGTATTTACCTTGAGCGGGATGTGAGTGGACTGGCCACCATACATCTTTCGTCCAACCATCTTACGCGAATACTGTACAGGAATTCTTCTTTCAGCGCCGTTAAGGATAAGAACCAGGACTACGACTGCCAGGATGATCGCTGCAATGATGATTGCGGCAAGAATACCTCTGGCAACAGATTTTCCTTTGATAAAGTTCTCATACAGCGTTGTCAGGTCAGCCGGAATACGGGAGACGATATTTACTGTCAGGACGATAGAAATACCATTTCCGATTCCTTTGTCTGTGATCTGCTCGCCGATCCACATAAGCATTGCGGAACCTGCGGTCAGGCAGACAACAACCATGACTCCCTTAAAGAAGTTAATGTTGGGGATGAGTCCCTGACGGCCGAAGCCGATCGACATTGCGATGGACTCAAACAGTGCAAGTCCGACTGTCACATAACGTGTGATAGTCGTCATTTTCTTACGGCCTTCCTCGCCGTCTCTCTGCATCTCCTCGAGGGCCGGAATGGCGATCGTGAGAAGCTGCATGATAATCGAGGAAGTAATATACGGTGTAATATTCAGAGCGAATATTGACATATTGGTAAAGGATCCGCCGGTGAATGCGTCAAAGAAGTTGAACGCATCGCCGGAATTGCTTTCAAACCACTCTTTGAAGAAGCTCCTGTTAATTCCGGGAACCGGAAGCTGAGAGCCGATCCTGATGACCAGTATCATACCCAGTACAAAGAGCAGTCTGCGCTTCATGTCCTTTACGCGGAACATGTTCTTCAGAGTCTCAAACATCAGATCACCTCTACTGTACCACCTGCAGCCTCAATTTTTGCTTTTGCACCTTCGCTGAATGCATTTACTTTAACGGTGAGCTTTTTGGTAAGATCGCCGTTGCCGAGGATCTTGACTCCGTCGGCTGCCTTAGAGATAGCTCCGGAGGAAAGCAGTGTCTCTACTGTTACTTCCGTGCCGTCTTCAAAGCGGTTGAGAGCATCTACATTGATCGCGATGATCTCTTTGGTGTTCCTGTTTGTAAAGCCTCTCTTCGGCAGACGCCTGTATAATGGCATCTGACCACCCTCGAATCCCGGTTTCTTGTGTCCGGAACGAGCTAACTGTCCTTTGTGACCTTTACCGGCTGTCTTGCCGTTTCCGGAGCCATGTCCGCGGCCTCTTCTGAAGTTATCGCTGTGCTTAGAACCTTCTGCCGGTCTTAAGTTTGATAATTCCACGATTGGCACCTCCTTCTATAATGAATGTGTTAGACTTCTTCGACCTTTACCATGTACTGTACCTGCTGAATCATACCTCTGGTAGCCTTGTTGTCAGGCATCTCCACGGTCTTGTGCATTTTGGTAAGTCCCATAGCGGTGATCGTCTTTTTGTGCTTCGGTACTGCGCCAATCGGAGATTTTACTAATGTAACTTTTAATTTGTCTGCCATTTTGCCTCTCCTCCTTAAGCCTGAATCTCATCAACAGACTTGCCGCGCTTCTTCGCAACTTCTTCCGGAGTCTTCAGCTGGCTGAGGCCATCGATGGTAGCCAGAACGACGTTCTGTTTGTTGCGTGAACCCATGCATTTTGCACGGATGTTCTTGATGCCGGCAAGTTCCACGACGGCACGGGCAGGACCGCCCGCGATAACGCCGGTACCTTCCGGAGCTCTCTTCAGAAGCATCTCTGCGCTTCCGTATTTACCGATGAAGTCATGTGTGATGGAGCCGTTTTCGTCTCTAGCGACGGTAACAAGCTTCTTCATGGCATCTTCTTTTCCCTTGCGGATTGCTTCGGGAATTTCTGTTGCCTTTCCAAGGCCGGCGCCGACATGACCATTGCCGTCACCTACAACTACGAGTGCTGTAAAACGGAAATTACGACCGCCCTTAACAACCTTCGTAACACGCTTGATGGCGACAACTTTATCTTCTAATTCCAGCTGGCTGGCATCGATCAGATTACGTTTCATGCGTCCTATTCCTCCCTCTCTTAGAATTTAAGTCCAGCTTCTCTTGCTGCGTCAGCGAGTGCTTTGACTTTACCGTGATAGATATAGCCGCCTCTGTCGTAAACCACCTCAGTGATTCCCGCGTCGAGTGCTTTCTTAGCGATCACGGTTCCAAGATGAGCCGCTGCAGCCACATTGTCTGTGTATTCAAGTTCTGCTTTGACATCCTTCTGAAGAGTAGAAGCAGATACTAAAGTCTTACCAACGGTGTCATCGATGATCTGTGCATACATATGCTTGTTTGAACGGAATACGGCAAGACGGGGAGTCGTTGCAGTGCCGTTCAGATGATGACGAATTCTTCTATGTTTTTTCTGACGAATTTCCGCCCTGGATGCTTTGCTTATCATTTTCTCACTCTCCTTAATTATTTCTTACCGGTCTTGCCGACTTTGCGTCTGATCACTTCATCAGCATACTTGATACCTTTGCCCTTGTACGGCTCAGGTCTTCTCTTGTCTCTGATCTCAGCTGCATACTGGCCGACTTTTTCCTTGCTGATACCGGAAACGGTGATCTTGTTTCCGTCAACAGCAGATTCGATTCCTTCCGGGTCGATCATCTCAACCGGATGTGAATAACCAAGGTTAAGCGTAAGCTTATTGCCCTGCTTAGCTGCTCTGTATCCAACACCGTTAACTTCAAGCACTTTCTTATAACCTTCGCTGACACCGATCACCATGTTGTGGATCAGGCTGCGGGTAAGTCCGTGCAGAGCTTTCATTTTCTTAAGGTCGTTCGGTCTGGTAACTACCACATGGCCGTCTTCGACTTTGATTTCCATCTCGATCGGGAGCGCTCTCTCGAGGGTTCCCTTGGGTCCTTTTACAGTTACTACATTTCCTTCAGCGATCTTTACTTCTACGCCTGCCGGAATTGCGACCGGAAGTCTTCCGATTCGTGACATAAGATTTGTCCTCCTAATACTTAGATTATCGGAGAAAGCGGTTTGCCTTCTCTGTTTTCAGTGATCGTACGGCTTTTATACCGTCATTTTTACCATACAAAAGCGAGAACTTCACCGCCGACCTGAAGCTTTCTGGCTTCTTTGTCTGTGATGACACCTTTGTTGGTGGAGATGATGGCGATGCCGAGACCGCCAAGAACTCTCGGAAGCTCATCCTTGCCTGCGTAGATACGAAGGCCGGGTTTGGAGATTCTCTTAAGACCGGTGATGATCTTTTCGTTCTTGTCCTCACCATATTTAAGGGTGATGCGCATGGTGCGTACAACGCCCTCTTCGATCAGTTCGTATTTCTCGATGTAACCTTCGTCAAGAAGAATGTTTGCGATAGCGATCTTCATCTTGGAAGCAGGTACATCAACAGTGTCATGTTTTGCTGTATTTGCATTACGGATTCTTGTAAGCATATCCGCAATCGGGTCGCTCATTGTCATGCTAGTTTCCTCCTAAATCAGACTTGACATGTAAAACTGCCCGCAGGAGATATCTCTCCTGCAGTGTATATTATTACCAGCTGGCTTTCTTGACTCCCGGGATCTGGCCCTTGTATGCCAGCTCGCGGAAGCAGATTCTGCAGATTCCGTATTTTCTGAGATAAGCATGCGGACGGCCGCAGATCCTGCAGCGGTTGTATTCTCTTGTAGAGAATTTAGCCTTGCGCTGCTGTTTGATTTTCATTGCTGTTTTAGCCATGAATCCTTCCTCCTATTACGCATTCTTTGCAAACGGCATGTTGAAGAGTCTCAGAAGTTCGCGTGCTTCCTCATCGGTCTTGGCTGAGGTAACGAATACGATGTCCATACCTCTGACCTTGTCGATCTTATCATACTCGACTTCCGGGAAGATCAGCTGTTCTCTGATGCCAAGTGCATAGTTTCCTCTGCCGTCGAATCCGTTGGGATTAACGCCGCGGAAGTCACGTACACGCGGAAGAGCAAGATTGATCAGACGATCTGCAAACTCATACATCTTGTCGCCGCGGAGGGTAGTTTTGCATCCGATGGCCATGCCTTCTCTGATCTTGAAGTTAGCGACGGATTTTCTTGCCTTGGTGGCAACTGCCTTCTGGCCTGTAATGAGCTCCATGTCTGCGATGGCGGAATCGAGAAGCTTAGCGTTCTCTTTTGCTTCGCCTACGCCCATGTTTACCACGATTTTTTCAAGCTTGGGGATTTCCATAACGTTCTTGTAGCCGAACTTTTTGGTCATGGCATCCATGATTTCATTTTTGTAAATTTCTTTTAATCTGCTGCTCACCTGTTATGTCCCCCTCTCACTTTCTGACCTTTTTGGAGGAGACAGCATCGATCACCTTGGTCTCTCCATTGCCGACCTTAGCAACGCGATATTTTTTGCCATCCTCGATCTTGTAGCCAACGCGAACCGGTTTGTTCTCAAACAGAAGCATTACGTTCGATATGGAGATCGGCGCTTCTTTGTTGATGATGCCGCCGTTCTGGTTTGCAGCGGACGGTTTGGTGTGCTTGGTTACCATGTTGATGTTCTCAACAATAACGGTGTTGTCCTTAACGTTGACGGCCAGGACCTTTCCGTCTTTACCTTTATCTTTACCGGCGATAACCTGAACGGTATCACCTTTCTTAATTTTCATAGCTGACATCGGGCACCTCCATTATAATACTTCCGGAGCCAGGGACACGATCTTCATGAATTTCTTTTCACGAAGCTCTCTGGCGACCGGTCCAAAGATACGGGTTCCTCTCGGGGTCAGATCGTCTTTGATGATAACTGCTGCGTTCTCATCGAAACGGATGTAAGAACCGTCTTTACGGTGAGCGCCCTTAACGGTGCGGACTACGACTGCTTTCACAACATCGCCTTTTTTAACAACGCCGCCTGGTGTTGCATCTTTGACAGTGGCAATGATGGTGTCTCCGATATTTGCATATCTTCTCGTTGAGCCGCCCATAACACGAATACAAAGGATCTCTTTAGCACCTGTGTTATCTGCAACCTTCAGTCTGGTTTCCTGCTGAATCATGCCGATATCCTCCTTATTTCACTTTCTCGACGATCTCGACCAGTCTCCATCTTTTGTCCTTGGACAGCGGTCTGGTCTCCATTACCTTAACGGTATCGCCGATGCTGCACTCATTGTTTGCGTCATGAGCCTTAAGTTTATAGGTTCTCTTCACGATCTTTTTGTAAAGAGGATGTTTTACATGGTCTTCGATCGCAACCACGATGGTTTTGTCCATCTTGTTGCTGACAACCTTACCCACACGGGTCTTTCTCAGATTTCTTTCCACGATATATTCCTCCTGTTATCTGGAAGCGTTAGCCTGCTCAGTGATTGCTGTCTGGATTCTTGCGATTCTTCTGCGGACATCCTTGATGCGGCTTGTGTTGTCCAGCTGGTTGGTTGCATTCTGGAATCTCAGATTGAAAAGTTCTTTCTTGGCTGCCACCAGTTCATCATTG
>CADCPK010000481.1 GCA_902803215.1 uncultured Lachnospiraceae bacterium | reverse complement strand
GCTTAAATACTGGGGTTGCGGAGGATAGAGAAAACGAGAAGTAGGGCTGTATCTTTCATAAACAATACGGGTTTTGTAACAAATCAGCAGAGGGAGAGAGTAGGTAGCTAAAGTGAGCAAGCAGTCATTGGTCTCGGTCGTGATGGCGACGTTTAATGAAGAGCCTTCGATTATTACAAAGTCAATAAAAAGTATTCAGGATCAGACTTATCAGAACTTCGAACTGCTTATCTTTGACGACAGCACGAACCCTGAAACCAGAAATGCTATAGATGCTTTCACAGCGGATGAGAGAATCGAAGTATTTAGGAGTTCTGAGAGAGTTGGATTTGTGAAGTCTCTGAATCTGGGGCTTAAAGCAGCAAAGGGGAAATACATCGCCCGGATGGATGGTGACGATATTGCTTTACCTATCAGGTTTGAGAAGGAAGTTGCATACCTGCAGGCGCACAAAGATGTGTTTGTCGTAGGTGGGCAGATCAATATCATCAACGAGAAAGACGAGATCATTTCTTCACGTAAGTACCCTCTTAGCGGTCCGAAACTCTATCTCTTTTCATGCTTTCGCAATCCACTGGCACACCCAACAATCATGATGCGTCGATCACTGGTGGATCATGGCTTCCATTATGACGAGTCACTAAAGATGTCCGAGGATCTGGACTTCTGGCTTCGTGTGATGAACAAGTCACTGAAGATCGCTAATGTGCCTGACACTGTCCTGCACTACCGTGTTGCCAACAACTTCATCGAGAAGAGAAGTGATCGGAAGCAGGTTGAGTACATGGCCAATGTTAGAAAGAAGAACTTCGATTCCAGGCATCTTTTCCATTCGATATTATCCAATGCCGCTGGCTGGACTTTTACTCATGTTCCTGTTGGCGCAATTCAGAAAGCATATAAAACAGAGAACAGACAGGGGTAAGAGTAAATGATTATCACTAGAACACCATTCAGGGTGAGTTTTGCAGGAGGCGGCAGCGATATCGCCTCATTCTATGAGAAGCATGGTGGCTGTGTATTAAGCACAGCTATTAACAAATACATGTATATCTCAGTTCACCCGAGCTTCAATTCCAATCAGACGGTTCTTAAGTACTCGAAGACAGAGTCAGTCGACGATATAGACAAGATTGAGCATAAATATTTCAGGGAGATGTTGAAAAGACTAGATGTTCATGGAGTAGAGCTTGTCTCCACAGCAGATGTACCGGCAGGCACAGGACTTGGCAGCTCATCGTCATTCACGGTCGGTGTGCTTCATGCTCTTTATGCTTACAAAGGCAAGTACGTGTCTAAGGAACGTCTCGCGTCAGAAGCATGTGATATCGAGATTAAATACCTGCATAATCCCATCGGTAAGCAGGATCAGTATGCGGCTGCGTATGGCGGCTTGAACTTTATCCAGTTTAACAAGGATGGCAGCGTCACAGTTGATCCGGTCATTATGCACGAAGATGCTCGCAGTCAGCTGGAACGTAACCTCATGATGTTTTACACAGGTCAGCTCCATTCGGCATCAGCAATTCTGAAAGAACAGAGCGGTAACATAACCGCCGGAGATAAAGAAGTTAATCAGCTGAAGATGTGCGACCTTGCCAGAGAACTTCGCCATGAGCTACAGAGTAACAACATTGATGCCATGGGAGAAATTCTCAATGAGAACTGGATGCTGAAAAAGACACTTGCATCCGGAATTTCCAATCCAGCTATCGATGAGGCTTATGACATGGCAATGAAGCATGGAGCCCTTGGTGGAAAGTTGCTCGGTGCAGGTGGAGGAGGCTTCCTTCTTTTCTATGTACCAGAGAAGGATCAGAGCAGAGTTAAGGATGCATTGAAGCTTCCGCAGCTTCCAGTAGCATTCGATCGACAGGGCGCAGCAGTCATCTATGTGGGTGACAAGCCTGACTTTATTTGATGGAGGATAAGATGGAAAACATAATGATCACAGGTGGCGCGGGATTTATCGCATCCCATCTTGGAGCAAGACTTCTTTCTGAGGGTAACAGAGTAGTTGCCGTTGACAACTTTACACTTGGTTCTCGTGAGCATGTACAGAAGAACCTGCAGAATCCGAACTTTAAGCTGATTGAGCAGGACGCCTCTGATGTTGATGCACTTGAGAAGATTATCAAAGACGAAAAGATTGATCGAATCTATCATCTGGCAGCAAATTCGGATATTCAAAAGTCTGCAAAGGATCCTGGAATCGACCATGTGAATACTTTTGAAACTACATATGCGGTTCTTGAGGCCATGAGGCGGACAGGTGTGAAGAAGCTGTTCTTCTCTTCGACATCTGCAGTTTACGGTGAAAAGCCGGATGAGCAGCTGAAAGAGACGACTGGTGGTCTTGCACCAATCTCTTACTATGGTGGAGCAAAGCTGGCTTCTGAAGCATTCATTTCGTCCTACTCGTACATGAATAATTTCGAGGTTTTGATCTTCCGTTTCCCGAACGTGATTGGACCGAACCTTACTCATGGTGTCATCTTTGACTTCATCAGGAAGCTGAAGAAGAATCCCCACGAACTTGAGATCCTGGGCGACGGTACTCAGTGCAAGCCGTATCTTTATGTGCTTGATCTTGTAGAAGCTATCGACGAATTTTCTCATAAGGAACGCAAGGGCGTCGAGATCTTCAATATCGGTGTTGAGGACGCAACAACTGTCAAAGAGATCGCGGACATGGTATGTGAGCGGATGAGTTTGACAGATGTTGAGTATAAATTCACCGGTGGGAATGTCGGTTGGAAAGGCGATGTTCCTAGATTCCAGTACGATCTTTCCAAGATTCATGCCACTGGCTGGAAACCTGCTCACAGCAGCAACAGTTCAGTGAAAGCAACACTTGATAGCGTCAATCTGGACGAGATCTGAGGTGCACGATGCAGGCTGTAATTATGGCCGGAGGTAAAGGTACACGACTTGCCTCTGTTACTAAGAATATTCCAAAGCCGATGGTTCCCTTTTGTGGGAAACCACTCCTCGTACATCAGATAGAAAACCTGAAGGCGAACGGGATCACCAACATCATCATTATCGTTGGATACCTTGGAGATGTTATTAAAGATTACTTCGCTGATGGTTCTTCGTTCGGAGTGAATATTTCTTATTTCACAGAAGAGGAGCCGCTCGGTACTGCCGGGGCACTGAGACTGATTCAGGATCGTCTGGAAGACAACTTTGTGCTGGTATTCGGGGATCTCTACATCAATATCGATTTTCAGAGGTTCTGGAATTACCACATTGAAAATGGCGCGGCAGTAACGCTCTTTGCGCATCCGAACTCTCATCCTCAGGATAGCGACATTCTGGTTACGAACGATGAGATGCAGGTGACAGAGTGGAGCAAGAAGAATACAGAGAGAATTGGTAACTACCCGAACCTCGTCAATGCAGGACTGTATGTGG